>JAQGOD010000215.1 GCA_028293775.1 Gammaproteobacteria bacterium | reverse complement strand
CCTCGTCGGTAGCCTTGGGGTCGGCGTAGATCCGATCGCGTTCCTGCATTGCCGCCCACAGCTCCGTGTGGCCGCGCATCACGACGTCGAGGACGCGCTCATCTTCGTAGCCGAATTGATTCTGGTTCAGCTTGCCGAGCCGCATGCCCATTTGCAGCATCACATCGCCGGCGCTTGCATCAAGATCGCCGCCCAGCACCTTCATGAGCGTGGATTTACCCGAACCGTTTGCGCCGATCAGGCCATAGCGATTGCCGTCGGAGAATTTGACCGTCACCTGCTCGAAGAGCGGCTTGGCGCCGAATTGAACGGCGACGTTGGATGTGGAAAGCATAATGTCCCAAAAAAAGAAAAATGCGGCCGCTGCGGCCACGAGTGCCCTGACAAAGCCCGTCTAATGGAGTGCCGGTCGTAAGCGTGCGGCACGCGAGGTGCGGCACGCGAGGCGTCTACGCTGCAAAATCGCCCAATCCGACCCCCGCATTCTAGCCGAGCTTGTCGGCCAGTTCGCGCCTTTCGTCGTTTGGGCGCCCAAATGGGCCCAGGATCACATCCTCGGTGAATCGTCGGACAATCGCCAGGGCGGAAAGCGCCGTGTATTGCCGGCATGATAAAGGCAAATGATGTTGCCATCCGGATCATGCAAGTAAGCTTCGCGCCAAAGCCAAATCTGGTCTTGAGGCGCCTGGTCGAATTCTATCCCCAGTGAACGCAGCCGCTGGTAGGTGGCGTCCACGTCGTCGCATTCAAAGTAGACCACCGTATGCGACGGCGTCAGCGACTTGAAAGCGTGCAGCGAAAAGGTGGCGCCGTCCGGGCACTCGAATCTTGCATATCGCGGCAGCGCACTGACGATCTGCGTGAATCCTAGGCGTCTGTAGAACTGCGCCGACCGCTCCACGTCGGTCGATGGCAAGGTAACCTGGTTCAGATTCATGCTCGGCCCCTGCGGCAGGTTCGCCGATGAATCCGATTATCCACCCGCGAGCTGGCTTCCATCCGGGTCGTTATTTCTTGCGACGAGCGCGCCCCGCCGGTTTCCGCGATTTCGCGGGGGTGGAACGTCTTCGCATCGCCGCCTTCGCAGCGCGCTTCGGCGCCTTCTTTGCCGCGGTTGCCGGCTTTTTCGCCGCTCTGGCTGCTGTCTTGGGTGCCTTTTTAGAAGCCTTCTTGGGCGCAGCACTCTGCCTCGCGGCCGGCGTGCCGCCCCGCAGCTGCTCGAGTATGGCCGGATTCTCCAGCGTCGACATATCCTGGGTGATCTGCTCGTCTCGCGCAACGGCTCGCAACAAGCGGCGCATGATTTTACCGGAACGAGTCTTGGGCAGATTATCGGTCAATCGAATTTCATCCGGTTTGGCAATCGGACTCAACTGATCGCCAACCCATCCGCGCAGCTCGTCCATCAGCAACTTTGCAGCCGCGCCTTCCGGTCGCTTCACATTGAGCACCACATAGGCAAAAGCCGATTCGCCCTTGATTTCGTGGGGCTTGCTGACGACGGCCGCTTCCGCGACTTTAGGATGCGCGACCAAGGCCGACTCGATTTCCATGGTGCCGAGCCTGTGCCCTGCGATGTTTATAACATCGTCGATGCGTCCCATGATCCAGTAGTAGCCGTCCGCATCGCGGCGCGCCGAATCGCCGGCGACATAGTAGTGATTTTTGAATTTTTCCCAATACGTCGAAATGTATCGTTCGTTGTCGCCCCAAATCGTGCGCAGCATGGAGGGCCACGGGCGCTTGATGACCAGATACCCGCCGGCATCCGGCGTTTTCACCGGGCGCCCCTCCTCATCGACGATGTCCGCGAAAATCCCGGGAAGCGGCTGGGTGCAGGACCCCGGCTTGGTCGACGTCACGCCCGGAACGGGCGCCATCATGGCTGCGCCGGTCTCCGTCTGCCACCAGGTATCCACGATGGGGCAACGTTCGCGGCCGATAATGCGGTGATACCACATCCACGCTTCGGGATTGATGGGTTCGCCGACCGTGCCGAGCACTCGCAGCTTGCTTAGATCGTATTGCGCCGGCAGCGCATCGCCGAGCTTCATCAGCGCGCGAATCGCCGTGGGCGCGGTGTAAAAGATGCTGACCCCGTGGGTTTGGCACATCTTCCAAAAACGGGCCCCGTCCGGGAACGTCGGCGCACCCTCGTACATAAAGATGGTGGCGCCCGCCGCCAGCGGACCATATACCACGTACGTGTGCCCGGTAACCCAGCCGACATCGGCAGTGCACCAGTAAATGTCGCTATCCTTCAGGTCGAAGCACCACTTCGTGGTCAACTTCGCATTCAGCAGATAGCCGCCGCTGGAATGTTGGATGCCCTTCGGCTTGCCGGTCGAACCCGAGGTATACAGCAGGAACAGGGGATGTTCCGCATCCAACCATTCGGGCTCGCAAGCCGCGTTTTGACCCAATATCGCGTCGTGCCACCACACATCGCGGCCCGAGCGCATCTCACAGGCGGTGCCCGTGCGCCGGTAAACAATGACTTTTTCTACCGACTCGCACCCGTCGTCCAATGCCTTGTCGACGGCCGCCTTGAGCTCCAGGGCGTGGCCCCCGCGCCAGCCCCCATCGGCGGTTATCACGAGCTTGGCGCCCGCATCATCGATTCGATCTTTGACCGCATTGGCAGAGAAACCGCCGAATACCACCGAATGCACCGCGCCAATGCGCGCACATGCCTGCATGGCCACGACCGCCTCGGGAATCAAAGGCATATAAATGATCACCCGATCGCCGCGGCCGATACCTTGATTTTTCAGCGCATTGCCAAACTGGCATACCGCTTGATGCAGTTGCGCATAAGTCAGCTTGCGCACGTCGCCCGGCTCGCCCTCGAAGATAATGGCAAGCTTGTCGGCGCGGGTTTCCAAATGCACGTCCAAGCAGTTGTGCGAGACATTCAACTGCCCATCGGTGAACCAACGGTAATTCGGCGCGCGCGAGTCATCGAGGGGAACGGCGAATGGCCGGTGCCAGTCGATCTCTGCGACGGCCAAGTCGGCCCAGAATCCGATGTAATCATCGGCCGCCTTGGCATGCAGGCGCTTCAGCTCCGCCGCCTTGAGCGCGGCCTGCTTGGCAAATGCCGCGGTCGGTGGAAATACGCGGTCCTCTTGGAGGACGGACTGGATATCTTTCTTCGCCATGGTCTTTCCTTCGTCTATGCAGCGGTGGCGATGCGCCGCACCTGCTGTCGCAATATATTCCCGAATCCATGGGTGTCGAAAAAGAAATTGAGCCCGCTGCGATCCTGCGGCCGTGGCCTCAAATCATCGAGTGTCGCCTCGATGGGCATATCGCAAACTATTCCAGTCAAGCGACGTGCAAGGTAGGCGGCTTCCTTGTGGGCGAGCAGCTTAGCAGCTACGGCGACTGCGCCGCGCAGCTTGAGTGTCGGAATTCGATCAAGGTTGGCATATAGCTCGTCAAGAGAACCGAATACGGCAAACAGTTCGGCGGCGATTTTCTTGCCTACTCCTGGGACGCCCGGAATGTTGTCGACGCTATCGCCGGTGAGCGCGAGAAAATCGGCAATGAGTTCGGGAATGACGCCGAAGCGCGGACCGATGTCATGATAGTGGTAGCGCGTATTGCCGCTGTAATCCCAGAATACATCGCCGTCGCGAATCAATTGCGACAGATCCTTGTCGCGCGTTACGAGCACGTTGCGAAGGCCGGCGGCGCGTGAGCGCGCGGCCAACGTGCCGATGATGTCGTCGGCCTCGTACTCGGCGCTGGCGAATTCGGCCAGGCCCATGTGCCGGCAGAACTGCCGGCACAGCGCGAATTGGCGCTCCAGATCAGCAGGCGGCGATTCGCGATTGGCTTTGTATGCGGGATAGATGCCGTTGCGGAACGAGGTCACGCTGCGCAGGCTCAAATCGAACGCAACGCCGATACGTTCGGGGCGCACTCTCTCCAGCAGATCCGACAGGAAGCGCGCGAAGCCGTATAGCGCGTGGGTGGCATTGCCGTCCCCGTCCACCATATCGGGCGGCATGGAGTGGTAGGCGCGAAAAATGAAATAGCTGGCGTCGATGTAATACACCACGCCGGACCGCGCAACGGGAATCTCCGCGATCCCGCTCACATCGGCCAGCGTTGCATGCGCTCGTGCAGCGGACTGGAGCGCGGGAAATGCGCGACCAGGTATTCCATTTGGTCGGCAAGCACGCGCCGGCCTTTCAAGAAAATGTATTCGGCATAAGTCGGCGTGAAAGGCACCGCCAACAGCTGCATGCCGGCCTGCTCCGGCGTGCGCGAGGCCTTTGCGTTGTTGCAGCGGCGGCAAGCAGAGACCACGTTGCTCCAGGTATCATGGCCTCCGCGGCTGAAGGGCGTCACGTGGTCGCGCGACAGCAAACTGTAGGTAAAACGCGCACCGCAATACAAGCACAAGTAGGCGTCGCGGCGGAACAGCGTTTGATTGTTGAGCGGCGGGGTATACGCCGCACCGCGCAGATTGCCGGGATTGCCCGTCACGCCCAGGGTCGCGATGATGGAATTCACATCGACGATGGTCCGAAGGCCTGTCCGCGCGCAAGTTCCCCCGTAAAGCCGGTACAGAAGCGTTCCGCAGGTGTAGGCCACTTGCTCGGTGTGGTACAGCCGTGCGGCCTCGCGGTAGTCGACCCATTCCAACGGCATGCCCGAGACATCGGTACGCAGGATTTGCTGAGATAACGGATAGACGTGCGAAACCACCGTCAGGTCGTCCCGCCAATCGAGCAACTGATACTTATCGTGCCTGCTCACGCTCATAACCTACTAAAGATAGTCGACTCTTATGCCATAATTCAACGCTTCGCACGTAACTTAAGGCTGGGGAGAGTTTTGCATGCCTGTCGTCGTCGGTGTCCTCACGGAAACGGCTGCCAATGAAACCCGCGTTGCCCTCGTTCCGGAAATCGCCGCCAAACTCAAAGCCCTGGGGTCTCGAGTGCTGATGGAGCACGGTGCCGGTGCCGCCGCTCACTTTCCGGACTCGCTGTATACGGACGTCGAATTCAGCGATGCCGCCACCATACTCGCCTCCGCCGACGTTATATTGAAAGTGCAGCCGCCTTCTTTGACCGAAGTCGCAGCAATCAAGAAAGGCGCGGTCATCGTCGGGTACATGCAAGCCTATGCGCGGCCCGATCTGGTCCGGGCCCTCAAGGAACGCGGCATCACCAGCTTCGCCATGGAATTGATTCCGCGCATTTCACGCGCGCAGTCCATGGATGCCCTGTCCTCGCAGGCTTCCGTCGCCGGCTACAAGGCCGCCTTGATCGCCGCCGATACGCTGGAGCGATTTCTGCCGATGCTCACCACGGCGGCGGGCACCATTCGCCCCGCCTCGGTGCTGGTGATCGGCGCGGGAGTCGCCGGATTGCAGGCGATCGCCACGGCCAAGCGCCTCGGCGCGGTAGTGGAAGCGTATGACGTTCGCAGCGCCACCAAAGACCAGATTAAATCGCTGGGCGCGAAATTCATCGAGACCGGCGTCTCCGCGGAGGGCACCGGCGGCTATGCGCGCGAGCTGACTCCAGAGGAGAAAGCCAAGCAGCAAGAGGTCCTGGACGCCAGGATCGCCGCCAGCGATGCGGTTATCAGCACGGCCTCGGTGCCCGGGCGAGCGGCGCCGCGGATCATTTCCAAAG
>JAQGOD010000213.1 GCA_028293775.1 Gammaproteobacteria bacterium | reverse complement strand
GAGTCTGCGTCGCGGGCGTGCCCAGCTTGCGCTGCAACTCGCTCAACTCGTTGCTCTTCAGCGTGAGCAGCCGCTGCGTGTCGGCAAGCTGACCTTCCAAATCCTTCACCCGCCCCTTCAGGGCTTGCGCTTCTCCGCTCGAGGCGGTTTCGCTGGTGCTGGTGCTCGTGCCCCCGCCCGCGCCGGGTGTGACGAGACGCAGATGTCCGCTGGAGGGGGTACCGGCGGAGCCGCGCCATGAATCCATTTGCCGGCGCACTTCGCTCGTCGCTTCGGATTGATTCAACGCGGCGATCTCATCGACCCCCGGGACGCGCAGCACGGCACCGCGCCGCAAGATATTGATGTTGCCGCCGAAGGCATCGGGATTGGCGCGATACATGGCGATCATGGTTTGATCGACATCGGCTTTCGAACCGGAACGCAGGCTGTGGGCAATCTTCGAGAGCGTGTCGCCCTGGGCAACACGATAGCTGTTATCGCCGGTCGGGCCTGCAGCCTCGGCGCCGGCGCTGGGCGTGCTGCTCGCGCTGGAAGCGCTGCTCGCGCCGCTCGTTGAGGCACGGTTTGACGACCGGCCGGCGGCCGAGCGGCCCGCTCGCTTTCCGGCGGCAGGGGCCGTGGCGCTGTCGTCAGCCGCCTGACTTGTTGCCGGTACCGGTTTGGAACGCGACGGTGCGTTCGGTGTGGTCGCAGCCGCGACCGGCGCTGCCGAACTCGCCCGTTCGCCGGGCGTGTACACCGGCGGATCGAGAAGCACGGTGTATTCGCGCATTAGACGCCCGCGCGCCCAATTTACCTCGACCAAAAAGGTTACAAAGGGCTCGGGGATCGACTCGCTCGATCGCACCAACAGCACGTCCCGTCCGTCCTTGCTCTTGCCCACTTTGAAGGTCAGTGTCGAGAGGAAGGGAGGGCGCTCGATGCCGTAGCGCGTGAATGCGTCCTTGGCCGCAAGCGTCGCTCGCAGGGCGGTCAATTCCTCGGGACCGGCGGCAATGAGGTCGATCTCCGCGTTCATCGGCTCATTCAGCGATGAATTCAGATGAATCTCACCTAAGCCCAATGCCCACGATAAGGACGGGGACAGCAGGCATGCCATCAGCATTAGGCGACGCAGCGTCACAAACATTTCTACTCCCAGAATTCTGGTAGGCAAGCGCACAAAGTTCATTGTGCTATAGGGGCTTGGAAGCGAATTCTCACTTGCCTTTTACATAAGCCAATAACTATATCTCACTGGCATCTATTTACCAAAATCTGGGACACCGAAACTGCGTTATGCGCCGCACATTTCCGAACATTATCAGCCACCACCCAAAAATTTAGACCTCGATCACGGGTCATATCGGCCCGGATACGCCCCACATATACCTGATCAGGGTCGACGGCGAGCGTGGCGGGCGTCGGAAATTCAGCAATGGATTCCGGGTCAATGACCCTCAATCCGTTCCCGCGCTGCAGCACATGGATGGCATCCGCGAGGTCGACTGCTCGCTCAAAGGAGGCGTGCACCGCGAGACTATGACCGAAGAACACGGGCACGCGCACCGCCGTGGCATTGATGGTCAGCGCGGGTAAATCGAGCACCCGGCGCGTTTCCTCCCATAGTCTGCGCTCCTCGCGTGAGGCACCGCCCGCTTCCAACGAGTCTACCAGCGGGATCACGTTGAAGGCGATTTGTCTGCCGAAGGCGGCACCCCTCGCCTTCTTACCGCTCAGCATGGCCACGGTCTCGCCGGCGAGTTCATCCATGGCGCCCCGGCCGCTGCCCGAAACCGCATGATAGGTGGCCACCTCGGCCCGAACCAATCCGGCAAGCGAATGCAGCGGCGCCAGCACGGTGGCGAGCGCTGCACTGGCACTGCCGGGCAACGCAATCAAACCGCTCGAGCCGACGCGTTCAAGCGCCTGCGGATTCACGTCGGCCACCACCAAGGGCACCTCAGGGTTCATGCGAAACGCCGCAGATCCGTCGATTACCCAGGCGTGCGCCGCGGCGCTTTGCGCATAACGCTCCGACAATGCGGTGCGCCCACAGAAAAAGACCAGCTCGACGCGCGAGAAATCAAACGCCGCGACATCGCCCACGGTCAATTTTGCTTCTTCGTCGCTCACCGGTGCGCCGATGCTGCGTTGATCATCCAGCGCATGAAGCTCCGCGTAATGGATTTTTCGCGCCCGCAGCTCATCGATCACCGCCGCACCGATTAGGCTCGAGGCGCCGACGACCGCTATGCGCGGTAGTGACTTGGTACTCATCGGTGCGTAATGACGGGCGTGGCCGACACCACGTCGGCGCACTGCGCACGGAAGCGCAAGTAGTGATCCATCAGCACCAGCGCCAGCATGGCCTCGGCGATCGGGGTTGCGCGGATGCCGACGCAGGGATCGTGACGCCCTGTCGTGATCACTTCCACCGGCTCACCGTGGAGATTGATGGTTTGGCCAGGCAACGTAATGCTCGAGGTCGGCTTCAATGCCAAACTCACCACAATGTCTTGGCCCGAAGAGATGCCGCCCAAGATACCCCCCGCATGATTGCTCTTGAAGCCTTGAGGAGTCATCTCGTCGCGATGTTCCGAGCCGCGCTGTTCCACGGCCCTGAATCCCGCGCCGATCTCGACGCCCTTTACGGCGTTGATGCCCATCATGGCGCTCGCCAGGTCGGCATCGAGCCGCTCGAACACCGGTTCGCCCCAGCCCGGCGGCACGCCCTTGGCGATGACCGTCACGCGCGCACCAATGGAATCGCCCGCCTCGCGAATACGCCAGATAAAATCCTCGAGCTCGGCAATGCGCTTTGGATCCGGGCAGAAAAACGGATTGTCATAGGCGCTTTGTGGATCCTTGGGCTCGAGCACGATCGGACCCATCTGCGCGAGATACCCA
This sequence comes from Gammaproteobacteria bacterium, assembly GCA_028293775.1. The sequence continues at coordinate 296 of JAQGOD010000213.1, read as the reverse complement.
TGAATGGTGACTTGAAGCCGCTCCCGCAAGAATTTACGCGCGATGGCCCCGGCTGCCACCCGCACCACGGTTTCCCGAGCCGATGAGCGCCCGCCGCCGCGGTAGTCGCGAAAGCCGTATTTTTGCTGATACGTATAATCGGCGTGCCCCGGCCGAAAGCGATCCTTGATCTTCTCGTAGTCGCGCGACCGCTGATCTTCGTTCTCGACCAAGACGGCGATGGGCGTGCCGGTGGTTCTGCCTTCGAACACCCCAGACAAGATTCGCACCGTATCGGATTCGCGGCGCTGGCTGGT
>JAQGOD010000180.1 GCA_028293775.1 Gammaproteobacteria bacterium | reverse complement strand
ATTTGGAGGTTCGTATGCGGATTTCAAAGACCTTGGGCCTAACCTTGCTCGCGGTGGCTGCGTGCGGCGCGTCGGGAGCGGCGTTCGCCGATAATGTACTGGGATTTTACGTCGGCGCCGGTGCCGGCGAATCCCAAATCCGGAGCGACGACTCCCGGTACGGATATCCCGGGTACTTCAACGATTACCAAACCGCGTGGCAAGCAATCGTGGGCATCAGGCCGATCAAGTTGATCGGGATCGAGGCTGAATACATCGATTTCGGTCAACCGTCTCGGCATCATAATTACGACTTCAACGTTTCCGGCAGCGATTCTCATCCCCGGGCCCCGGCGGTATTTGCCGTCGGTTACCTGCCCATCCCCATACCGTACCTCGACATTTTCGCCAAAGTTGGCGCGGCGCGGCTCTCCACAAACCTCACCGACTTCGTCCAGCAAGCTTGTACCGATCAGACGCCTTGCCCTAACTTCGTGCCCGTTTCTCGCCACCAAGTAATCGATACCCGGGTCGCCTATGGCGCGGGCGTGCAATCTAAATTTCCCTTCGGCCTCATCGTGCGAGGCGAATACGAGCGCATCAGCTCGCCATACGGAGATCCGAGCGCGTTGATGGTCAGCGCGCTGTGGCAGTTCTAGGCAAAACTTGACGCGCGCACCGTTATACTGGCGCGCATGAAACACCTCTCGCGATCACGCGCGCAGTCGTCTCTGCTGAGCTTAAGTGTGGTCGCTGCGCTTTGCGGCTGTCAGACGAATTTTGTCGAGGCCCCGCAGCGCTCGGACGGCGTTACAGCTACTACGCGCGCGCTGCAGACCCAGGTTGAAACCATTGTCGTGATTTATGCCGAGAATCGCGCTTTCGATAATTTGTACGGCAATTTCCCCGGCGCCCGGGGCCTCCGCGAAGTCATCGATGAAAACGGCAAGCCCCTGCCGACCTACAAGCCGCAGGTCGATCGCAATGGATCCGTGCTGCCCGTTCTGCCGCCGACGTGGGGCGGCGTGACGGTCCCCGGCGTCACACCGGTGATCACGCAGCAGCAAAGTGTCGGCTTGCCGAACGCGCCGTTCTCGATCGAGCACGGTTTCACCGCGCAATCGCAGGCCACGCTGTCCACCGAGACCGTCACGCGTGACTTGTGGCATCGCTTCTACGAGCACCAGATGCAGATCGACGGCGGCAAGAACGACGCCTACGCGGCGTGGTCGGACGCCGGCGGGCTGACCATGGGGTACTACGACTACAGTCATTCATCGCTATTTGCCTTGGCCAAGGAATTCGTGCTCGCGGATAACTTCTTCCAGGGCGCGTTCGGCGGCTCGTTCCTCAACCATCAATATCTGATCTGCGCCTGCGCTCCCGAGTACCCCAACGCCGATACCGCGGCGGCGAAGCCCTCGATCGCTTCGCTCGAGAAGGATTCGAGCGGTCGCTGGTTGCCTCGCCTGAAAACGGCGGCAACACCGGCACCGTCCGCGCTGGATGATGCGCCCACCTTCGTCCTGAGCGGCGACATCGCGCCGCTCAATTATTTCGGAGACGGCAAGTTCTACGCCGTGAACACCATGCAGCCGCCGTATCAGCCCAGCCGCAACAAGCCGGCGCCAAGCGATGCCAGTTTCGCCTATGCCGATCCCGATAATCCCACCACGATGCCGCCGCAAACGCGCACCACCATCGGCGATCTGCTGGATTCAAAACGCATCGGCTGGGCCTGGTATGCCGGTTCGTGGAAGGCCGCCGTAGCGGATGGCACCCGCCCGCCCTCGAGAACGCGCAACGTGATCTACGCGCCGCCCACGGCCGGAGGCAATCCGGATTTCCAGGCGCATCACCAGCCCTTCAATTACTTCGAGCGCTTCGATCCGGCCGCGCATGCGGAGTATCGCGCCGCGCACTTGAAGGACTACCAAGATTTGCTCGCCGCCGCCGCCGCCGGGCAACTGCCGCAGGTGGCCTTCTACAAGCCGCAAGGTAACGTGAATCAGCATCCCGGCTACGCCTCGGTCGCCGAGGGCGATGCGCACATCGCCGATTTGGTGGCGAAGCTGCGAGCCGGCCCGCAGTGGAATCACATGGTGATCATCATCACCTATGACGAGTTTGGCGGTGCCTGGGACCATGTCGCCCCGCCGCAAGCCGACCTCTTAGGTCCTGCGGCACGCATTCCTGCACTGATCGTTTCGCCCTTCGCCAAGCGCGGCACCGTGGATCACACGCAGTACGACACGGAATCCATCCTGCGCCTGATCACGCGCCGCTTCGATCTTGAACAACTGCCCGGCATCGCGCAGCGCGACAGCGGACTCGCGGCGCATGGCGAGCCGCCCATGGGCGATCTCACCAATGCGCTCGATTTATTCCGCTAGCGGGAGCAATTACTTATTCGTATGCGGCGGCGAGGGCGGAGTGCCCGGCGGAGCTTTCGGCGGCGCATTGCGCGGCTCGACGCTCAGCAAATTCACATCGAAGATGAGTACCGAGTTTCCGGGAATTTTTGGTTTGGCCGCCGGGCCGTAGGCCAGCTCAGGCGGCACGAACAGCACCCATTTGGCGCCGGGTTTCATCATGACCAGCGCCTCCTGCCAACCTTTGATGACGCCCGTGACCGGAAAGGTCGCAGCTTGGCCGCGCGAGTAGGAGCTATCGAATTCCGAGCCATCGATCAGCTTGCCGCGATAGTCGACGGTCACCGTGTCGCTGGCTTGAACCGCAGGGCCCTTTTTATCGCCCGAAGCGACAATCTTGTACTGCAATCCGGAAGGGGTCGTGACCACGCCTTTTTCTTTACCGTTGCGCGCCAGGAATTCCTTCGCTGCCACCTGATTGCGCGCCGCCGCCGCTTCGCTCACCTGGCGCACGAACGCCTGTATTTGCATCTGATCGGCCTGCGACGGTTGCTGGCCCTGCAGACCTTCCTTGATGCCTCGCATGATGGCCTCGGGCACCACTTCGTTGGTGATCCCCGCATTGTGCATTTGCGAGCCGAATATCAAGCCGAACGCATGGCTGATCTGATCAGGTGTGGCGGGAGGTCCCGGATCGGCGCCGGGCGCGGTGGCCGGAGGCGGTCTCGATGCCGGAGGGGGAGTTTGGGCTAGGCCAGTTGCCGACAAACCCACGAGGACCCACAGGCTGCACGCCTGGCGCAAATTACCGACGGTAGATTTTTTCATGGCGCAAAAGATACGCCTCTTAGGGCTACAAATGCCAGCGCAAAGTTCTAAGAGCCGAGCGCGCCGCGCTTGATGACGGCCATGGTGATGCGCGAAATGCAGACCAGCTTTTGAGACTCGTTCACGATGTCGATGGACCAAACCTGCGTTCTTCCGCCGACATGCACTGCCCGCGCCGTGCCGGTCACCAAGCCGCTGCGCGCCGCACGCACGTGATTGGCATTGATCTCTTGCCCGACCACTTGATAGTCAGCCGCATCCACGCACATGGCGGCCCCGGTGCTGCCCAAGGTCTCCGCGAGTGCCACCGATGCGCCGCCGTGCAAGAGACCGTAAGGCTGAGCGGTTCGCGTGTCCACGGGCATCGTGCCGCGCACGAAATCATCGCCGATCTGCGTGAACAAAATCCCCAAATTCTCGATCAACGTCCCGCAGCCGTTGGCGTTCAATTGTTCGATGCTTTGTACGCTGCGCCAAATGCTCATTCTTTATCCTTGATTTTTGCGGCCACCTGGCGGTAGGCCTCGCGAAATGGAATGCCTTCCTTCGACACCAATGCATTCGCCGCGGCGGCGGCATGGATCGAAGGATCGAGCCGAATATTTTCCGGCCGAAAGCGCACGCCATCCAGTGCACTCGGCAGGATTTTGAGGGTTTGCAGGCAGGAATCGATGCCCCGAAACAGCGGCGGCTTGATGAGCTGCAAATCGCGGTGATATCCGGAGGTCAGTTTCTGCGTGATGCCGAGCACTTCGTTGAGCGCCGCCTGCGCCACGGCGCTGCGGCCGCGCATCAGCTCGAACACATCCGGGTTGCGCTTTTGCGGCATGATCGAGGAGCCGGTGGTGAACGCCGGCGGCAAGCTCACGTAGCCGAATTCTTGCGAATAAAAAAGCATCAGGTCGGCCGCGAGCCTGCCTACGTCCTGCGTCAGCAGTGTGATTTCGAACAGCAGCTGCGCCTCGGCTTTGCCGCGCGAGAGCTGCACCGCCGTCACCGGCTCGTGGGTGACTGCGAATCCCAAGCGCCGGCGCGTGGATTCGCGGCTGATGTCGAGATTCGGCGTGCCGAAGCCCGCCGCCGATCCCAAGGGGTTCTTGCCGATGCGCCGCTGCGTGAGCTGCAGGCCTTCCGCATCGTCGCGCAGCTCAGCCGCAAACCCGCCCGCCCACAGTGCCACGCTGCTCGGCATCGCCTGTTGCATGTGCGTGTAGCCCGGAAGCGGCTGATCGCCGTGATGCACGCCCAAGCGATCGAGCGCATCGGCCACGGCGACGGCGCTCTGGCTCAAGGACTCCGCCGCGTCCCGCATGTAGAGCCGTAAAGCCGCGAGCACCTGATCGTTTCGCGAGCGCCCCGCATGCAAGCGGCCGCCGGCCGGTCCGATGCGCGCCGTCAGCAGATTCTCGATGGCAGTCTGGCAATCCTCATCTTCGAGCGACACCTGCCACTTCCCGAGCACATGTTCCTCGGCGATGGCGGTTAGTGCGGCTCGAATTGCGGCGAGATCTTCCGCCGACAGGAGCTTGTTCTCGCCGAGCATTTCGGCGTGCGCAATGGAGGCGAGGATGTCGTAGCGCACCAGTCGATTGTCCAGGACGTGATCGTCGCCCGCGGTGTACTTCAATACCTGCGCGTCGAGCGAGCTTCCCTTGTCCCAAAGCCGGGTCATGACGGCTGAGGCAATTGTTCGGCGGGGCTCAAGGCGCCCAAATCCGCCACCACGAGCGTGCCGGTACCCTCGTTGGTAAAAACTTCCGCAAGCAAACTGTCGGCTGCCTTGTAGCTGATGACATGCACGCGCCGTACGCCGCCGCGAATCGCATTCTCGATGGCGGTGGCCTTGGGCAGCATGCCTTCCTTCAAGCTGCCTTGATCGCGCAGACGCCTAAGTCCTTGGATGTCCG
>JAQGOD010000174.1 GCA_028293775.1 Gammaproteobacteria bacterium | reverse complement strand
CTGAATTAATATTCAAAGAGCTCAAGAGAGTGTGCGACGAGGCTGCGCTTCATGGCGAACACCGCCCGGAGTGCCGAAAATACAAGAAGCCTGATGCCTGGGTTCCGGAGCCCAAGAAGTTTGGAATCTCGGGCGGGTTGCCTTACGTCCGCCTGGGGAAGCGGTGCGTTCTCGGGCTCGGTTTCTTTGGATGCGGCGTTGGGAAACTGCCGGAGGCGGACGGACATGTATTGGATGACATGCGCGACCCTGACAGGCCCCGAAGTTCGGTGCCGGACCCCAACGAGTGAAGTTCACCGCTGCCGCGGATCGGGCTTGATCTTTGCTCGACGTGGGCGGCGTTTGATCGCGTTGTTCGACTGGCGCTTCACGGCGGCTTCCTTCAAATCGCTTTCCGAGGCGGAGCAAATGGCCATGACGCGACACGGGCCCGTTCCCCGCGCAACATATGCATGGCCCATGTTGCTGTCGAGGTACGCGGATTCGCCCGTGCGCAAGATGAGCGGCGCATACAATTCTGAATGTAACTCGATCTCCCCTTCGATAACGTATACAAACTCCTCGCCGGAGTGGCGCACGAGTTCGCCGAATTCTTCGATGCTGCGCGCATGAACGTCGGCGAGAATGGGAATAAATTTCTTCCGAGTAACGTCCGTGCTCAAATAGCGATAGTCGTAGTTGTCGGTCGCCACTAAATCGCCCTCGCCGCGCCGGTTGACGCTCCGACGGCCAGTTGCTGCGTCACGTGAGTCCGGTGAGTTTACGGGGACGAACAGATCGGCTATGTCGACGCTGAATCCCTCGCTCACCCGGATCAATTTGTCGTAAGACAGAGAGAGCTTGTCGTTTTCCACTTTGGAGAGAGTTGGAATTGAGAAACCCGTGCGTCGGCTCACCTCGGCAAGAGTCCATCCCTTCTTCTTGCGCAACGCGCGTAACGCCATCCCGAGGCGCGATCGGTCAGCTTTTTCGTTCATAGTTTTATGTAAGGATATACCGATTCACTGCGTATCGGGAGCGGGCGGGCTGCCTGCTAACAAATGGGATGCCAATGGGCGTCGTAAACGAAAGGTTCCTGCCGAATCTTGGACGCGATGAGTGAGACCTCGCGCTCGCACAAACCTACGATATCGATCTGCACGTATAGGCGGCCGGTGCTGCTCATCTCCGCGGTAACCTGACGCGGCGTCAGGTTGAGATGCTGCAATCGCCCCAGAATACGCACCAATGCCCCGGGATCAGGCTCGCTCAATACTCGCAAGCGCAGGCGTGCCACCGAGTCCGGCCTCGCCTCCGCATCCAACTGTTCGACCAACATGAATTTTACTCCTCGCTCCGAATCCCATCACACCGAACACGTCCAAGCCCCGGCTTTGCGTGAAAGCCGGGCGACTAATGCGCTCAATGTGATGTGCGAAGAATTCCATGAGATTCGATGAGATATGCGCCGACGGGTCTTCCGCTAGTCGGGGCGCGGTCCGCGTGCTCCTGCTGCCTGTGGTGCCATTAGGTGCCGGCCGAAAAAATCATCCGCGGCGCCGAACAATGCCAGCCAAGACCGTTCACGCAGCAGATCATGAATCTCATCGGGCAACACCAGTTGTTCCACCTCGACATCATGTTTGCGCAGCCCTTCGACAAGCTCAACTGTCTGGGAGAATGGAACGTTGCGATCATCGTCGGCATGCACCAGCAGCACGGGAGAGCGCCACTGATCGATGGTAGCCATGGCCGAAGAGTCGTAGGCGAGCTGGGCCGCGCCTTTGGGTGCGTTGGCGGCAGCGAGCTGTGGCAACATTGCCCGCCAGTCGTGCACGCCTGCGTAATCAACTCCGGCCGCGAGTAGACCGGAGGCGCGCGCGAGCCCTAAAGCCGTCATCAGACCTCCATAACTGCCGCCCCAGATACCAATGTGACTGGGATCCACGTCTGACCGGGAGCGAAGATAGAGCGCGGCTCCCAAAATATCATTGAGTTCACTGGCGCCGCCGGCACCGAAGTTCGGCGCCTCGCGAAAGTCCAAGCCGTAGCCGGTGCCGCCGCGATAGTTGACTGAAAGCACCACATACCCCTCGTTCGCGAGATATTGGTTCATGGCGTACATATAAGTATAGGCCCCCATGGGATGCCAACCGAGCAGCATTTGGCGGATGGGGCCGCCGTGGAAGAAGAGCACTGCGGGACCGCGGCCGCGCCGCCCAGATGGCGGCAAGAACAGTTGTCCGTGCACGGCCAATCCATCGGCAGCACTGAACACCACTTGCTGAGGTTCGACCAAGTGGGTTACCGGAAAACTCACGGGAATCGCGTCGGGCACCAGGTCGCTCATTGCTCCTGAACTTAAGATCACAGGCCGCACGGGGTTGCGACCATCGCTTCGCAGCGCGAAAGGGCGTTTGTCGCCGCCGATGACCGGATAGTCTTCGATGCCGGCACCGTGGGTCAGCTGATGCGCTGCAGTCCCTGTCGCCGAGACCTCCCACAGATGGCGGCGATCTATGTCGCCTTGATTGGAGGAATAGATGATTCGACTGCGATCGGGATTCAGAGCGACACTAAAGACTTCGAACGCGCCCTGCGGTGTGACCTCCTGCGGCGCGCCGCCGGTCGCGGGAATTGAGTACAGGTGCAGCCACTCGCTTCGCTCCCATGGAAAGACCAATCGATCGCTCGCGGTCCACAGCAGTACCCGATCGGTCTGGATCGGGTGAAAGACGCTCCCGGCGCCTTTGCTGGCAGCCCACGCGAGCTTGGCCATACCGGTCCCTGGGTCGCCAACCCAAATCGACCAAGGCTGTCCTTCACGTCGCTCGAAGAAGTAGCGCTCCGCTCCGCTCGCCGGAATTCGTATGAAAGCGAGTCGACGCCCGTCCGGCGACCATTCCGGCGCGGCGTCAGAGTCGACGCTTGGCGCCATCCACACGATTGTGTGCGAGGTCGTGTCATAGACACCGATAAGGCTGTGATCGGTCCGCTCACTGACGAACGCTAAATGCGTGCCGTCCGGAGACCACATGAGGGAACTGCATTGGCCGCGATCATGAATCAGCTGGCTTGGCGCGCCCCCAGAGAGCGGCGCGCTCCAGATCTGGCCCGCAGAGACATAAGCCGCCACATCGCCCTTGGGCGAAACCGCGGGAGAGTGGCCGAGGCCTATTTGGCGCGGTGGGCCGCCATCGACTGAGACGGCCCAAATCGTTTGGGCCGGCGCCCCGGAAGCTAGGCTCATCGTATTGACTGGGCCGCCTCCTTCCAGGCTGCCCCCGCGGGTGTACAGCACCTGACGACCGTTGGGGTCCCAGCTCAACTCCCCAAGATCATAACCATCATCGCCGCTATAGGCCGTCATCGATCGGCTTTTGTAGTTCCCGTCGGCCGCTTTATCGGCAACCCAGACGTTGCGGGTTCCATTCCGGTCGAACACCCAGGCCACCCGCTCACCTTGGGGTGCAGCTTTGAGATCCGTGGGGAAGGGTGCGCTGAGGACCTGCTCCAGCGTGAAATCGTGAGCCCGCGATGGAGGCTGTGCTTGGCTCGCGAGCGCACATAGCAATACCCCCACGGTCACGACCAGCGTGAAATTTCTGGTCGGCCTCCTATGGTTGCGGCCCATTCGCGTCATATTATTTTACTAAAAGTGCAGAGGAGTTGCTAATAAGGAAACAATACGCCCATGCGGAAAAATGTCAACGATGTTTCTGAATCGCTGTGCGCACGCAGGCCCGTGATTATGCGAATTCAACCCAGGGCTAGAGGCGAGACGGTTTCCAACACCTGATAGTGGGTAACAGTCGAGTCGTAGCTTTCAAGCGCGCGCACTGCACCAGGTTCTACCACGGCTCGTTCAATCTTGGGTCCTGCGAAGGCCTTGATTGCATCCATTGAAGCCCATTGGGTGATAACAAGGTATTCAATCCAATCCGCCGTCTCGCTACGGCTCAGCAGCGCCCCCAGAAAACCGTGTACTTGTCTCAGCTCGGGAGCTACAACGTCCCGAAAATGCATGGGATACAAGGTCGCATTCGCTCGGCTTGCTCGGCCTCGCCACTCGCGGATTATCATCATTCCTCCTTTGGATTGTGATGGTTCGAGCCAAGTTTAGGTGCAAGGGACCGATATATGCGCCGATTCACATTTCCGGTAAATAGCCGCCCAGAAGCCGCTTATCTATGGCGCAATGTCGCTGTAACTATGGAGGGTTGATCCGTGTTCGACAAAATCTCTCGCAGTTGGTCGCTAGCCGGGCAATGCTGGGACGTGCTCAAGGAAGATCCGAAGCTATTGGTATTCCCGCTGATGTCCTCGATTGCATTGTTAGTCCTGCTCGGCTCCTTTGCGCTGCCGGTGTTAGCGCTGTACCACAGCGTGCAACCCGTTATGACGGATGACAGCACAACGCACACCAGCCGCCTGTTGTTCTACATCACGACGTACCTGTTCTACCTTGTCAGCTATACCGTGATGATGTTTTTCAATTCGGCGCTGATCAGCGTGGCGCTCAAGCGACTCGACGGCGAATCGGCCAGCGTGGGCGAGGGCCTGCAGATGGCATTTGCCAACCTACCCGCCATACTGGGATACGCCATCATAGCGGCTACGGTGGGCACCATTCTGCGGGCGATCGAAGAACGGGTAGGACTCATCGGCCGCATTGTCGTCGCCCTCATCGGCGCGGGCTGGACGGTTGCGACGGCGATGACGCTGCCGGTGCTGATAGAAGAGAACGTCGGCCCGATCGAAGCGATCTCCCGCAGCCTCGCGCTTCTGCGGCGCAACTGGGGCGAAAATCTCATCGGCAACGGCGGCATCAGTCTCGGCATTGCCGTGGTAGCGATTCCCCTCGTCCTTCTCGCCGGACTTCTGCTGTTTGCCGCGATAGCGACGAAGGCGAGCGGAACGATAATCTTGGCATTGCTGTTCTTTGTGCTCACGATTGTCATCCTCGGCTTGGTCAGTTCAACGCTGCACACCATTTACACGGCGGCGTTGTATCGCTTTGCGACCGGCAGCAAGGAAAATGCCGGGATAAATGGGGAGTTGCTGGCGGACGCGTACCGTCAGAAATGACGCATCACAAGCTGCTTGCCGGCTTAATGTGCCGAAGGACTCCGATACCGCCCAAACCATTCGACGATCGCCGTACTTTGCGCCGCCAGTTGCGACGGGCGGATCACCACATGTGCCGCACCCGGAATCTCATAGAGTTCAGTGGGTACATGCCGTAGCTGCAACGCTTGGTAGTACTGCTCCGCTTCCCCCACCGTCGTTCGTAGGTCGTTCAAGCCCACGAGTACCATCGTCGGTGTCGTGACGTTTCCCACCAAGGCAAGCGGCGAGTGTTTCCAATACGTCTCTTGATCGTCCCAAGGCATTTGCTTGAACCAGTAACGGGCACCAAAGGCTCCCATATCGGTGGTCAGCAACCAGCTAGTCCAGTTGATGACCGGCCGCTGTGTCACTGCCGCCCGAAAGCGATGCGTCTTGCCCACGATCCACGACGTCAGCACACCACCGCCTGACGACCCGGTCACGAACAAATTGTCCGGATCCACTCCGCCTTTCTGAATTGCCGCATCCACGATGCTCACGAGGTCATCGTAATCGTGGCTTGGGTAGTTGTTGTAGATCAGATTCGCGAACTCTTCGCCGTAAGAAGTCGAGCCGCGCGGATTCCCGTACACCACGATGTAACCCGCCGCCGCATAGAACTGATAGTCCGCCGAGAACGTCGGACCGTAGCTCGCGTACGGGCCTCCGTGAATTTCGAGGATCAGCGGATATTTCTTGGCGGGATCGAAGTTTGGCGGCAGCAATTCCCACGCATCAATGGAACGTCCGTCTGTCGATGACTTCACCGGCAGCGACGATAGCTTGCCGATGCTCACCTCCGTCAGGAGTTCGGAGTTCAAATCGGTGAGCCGCTGCGCCTTGCCGTCACGTGCCAGATACACCTCCGGCAAATGATCGGCACCGCCACCTGTGTAGGCCACCGCGCCTTTACTGGACACCGTGAATTCGCCGCCCGAGTACGGCAATTGGCTTGATCCCATTACAAGTGCCAGATCTGAGGCTAGCGGCTCGATGCGGCCATTCAGCGACATCCGAGCCACCTTCGTGATGCCTTGATCGACATACTCGATATACAGGCTGTGTCCGTCTGCCGCCCATTGACAGTCCGACAACGAGCGATCCAACGACTCCCCGATGATGCGCTGATTCTTGCCGTCCGTGTCCATCACGTTGAGCCGCACGTTCTGATTTCCTACATGCTTATCGTTGTAACCCAGAAAGGCCACCAGCTTTCCATCCGGCGATACGGTGGGTGCATGGTACGGACCGACGTCGTGCGAAAGCTGCAGCAAGGTGCCGTCCGCCACGTTCAATCGATAGATGCTCAAGGTCATGGCCGTATGCCGAGCCCAATCCTCCGGCTCCCGGTTCCAGTCTTCATTGTGATTTCCCGCAAAGAAAATCCACTTCCCGTCCGGAGACCAGGCCAGCGGCCCCGCATCACTGAACGGTCCCGATGTCAGCTGCCGCGGGGCGCCGCCGCCATCAACGGACATCACGTACAG
>JAQGOD010000171.1 GCA_028293775.1 Gammaproteobacteria bacterium | reverse complement strand
TCTACGGCGAATACATCGAATCCCTTGCAGATTTAAATACCGGTGTGTTCTCCGTCATCGGTGCCAACAATCCCCACGAAGATGAAATCTTTGCCAACTGGTTTTCCAACGACCAATCGCACCCGTTGTTGATTCTCCAAGGCATGGACTCGGTAGGCTTCGCCCTCGTCACTCGCCCTCGCATTCCGGCGGCGGGCGAAAAGGCTGCCGACTACAGAATGTCGGAATTTTTTATTCGAATGCGGCATCGTCGATCCGGCATCGGCCGCGATGCCGCCACGTTGATTTTCGATCGCTTCGCGGGGGATTGGGAAATCATCGAATATATGCGCCACCCCGGTTCGGTGGCGTTTTGGCGCCATGTGGTGGCCCGGTATAGTGCGGGACGCTTCACTGAGCGCTCGCGTAACGGCGAGATCCAGCAGCGCTTTGCCAGCCGTCCCTCGGCGTCGAAGAAATAAGGCCGCGGCGGGCGCATTTCGCACGTTGCGCGAATTATCCTCAAGAATAGTCCCAGCCGGCCGACACAATTATCCTGTGCAATCTTCATCCAAAGTCGCTTTCGATTTCATCCGCAGCCTGGCCGAGGAACTGTCGCAAGGCCATGTCGATCTGCCATCGTTTCCCGAAATAGCCTTGCAGGTCCGGCGAATCCTCTCTGATCCGAACACCACGGCGGAGCAAGTCGTCCGCGTGGTCGGTTCCGAGCCCGCGCTTGCCGCCCGCCTGTTGCGAATTGCAAACTCCGCGTCGATGAATCGCAGCGGAAAAAGCCTCACCGACCTGCGCACCGCGATCGCCCGCATAGGGCACAACATGGTGCGCAGCGCCTCGATCTCCTTTTCGATGAATCAGATCCGCAAGGCCAACAAGCTCGAGAGCTTGGCGCCTTATTTGAACGACCTTTGGGAGCGCAGCACCTATGTCGCTGCGTATGCCTACGTGCTGGCGCGCACCTGCACCCGCGTCAATCCGGATGAGGCCATGCTGACGGGAATGATGCACGGTCTGGGTAAGCTTTATATCCTGACACGGGCAACCGGCCATCCGGAACTTTTCGTCAGCGAGAACGCGCTGAGTGAAATCATCAACGACTGGCACATGTCGATCGGCAAGGCTATTTTAGAAAATTGGAAATTTTCCGAGGCGATGGCCCGCGCGGTAGGGCAGGATGATTTCGCCCGAACCGATCCGGGGGAGCCTGACCTCACGGACGTTGTCGGCGTCGCCATCTTGATGGTTTCCTATGGCACCGACATCGCGGGTCTGGAACTTGCGTTGCAAGAGCTGGCCGCCGCAAAACGGCTCGGCATGGATCAGTCGAAGACACTGTCTGTCATGCAGGACTCGGCCGCGGAGGTTACCGCCTTGAGTCAAGCGCTGGCCTAGCTCAAATTTTGCTCTCCGCGGCGAACGCCTCGGCAACGTATGCGACATTCTGCGGCAGGATGCCGGCTAGGTTCATGCGGCTGTCCGGCAGCATGTAGATGTGGTGCTTTTCTCGCAGCCGCTCTACCGCGTCGCGAGACACGCCGAGCAGCGAAAACATGCCGTGCTGCCTGCGGATGAAGTCGAAGGCATCATCGCCCCTCACTTCTTGAAGTTTTCGGGCCAGCAAGTCGCGCATTTCCTGAATCCGCGTGCGCATGGCGTCGAGCTCTGCGATCCACCCGCGCTTAAGCTGCGGGTCAGAGAAAATTCTTGCGGCGATCGCCGCGCCATGGTCCGGGGGCATGGAGTAAATGCTGCGGGCAATTTGCAGCATGTGGCTTTGCACCGCATCGGCACGGGCGGCGTTTTCGCTGACCGTGATCAATGCGCCGACGCGCTCCCGGTATAGCCCCAAGTTTTTGGAGAACGATACGGCGATGAGCGCCTCGGGCACCTGTTCCACTACCAGGCGCACCGGGGCGGCATCCTCATCGAGCGATGAGCCGAAGCCCTGGTACGCCAGATCCAGGAAAGGAACCAAGCCGCGCTTCTGCAAGAGTTGCGCGACCGCTTGCCACTGCGCGGGCTCTAGATCCGCGCCGGTGGGGTTATGGCAGCCTGCGTGGATCAGCACGGCATCGCCTGCGGGTGCAGCCTTTAAACGCTCCAGCATCGCCTCAAAGCGCAGCTCGTGGGTTGCGGCATCATAGTAGGGATAGTGGTCGAGCTTCAGTCCGCAGCCGCCGAGCAAGGGAGCGTGATTGCCCCAGGTGGGATCGCTCAAGTGCACTCGAGCGCCGGGCGCCGCGGCTTTGATCAATTCCGCGCCAACGCGCAGCGCCCCGCATCCGCCGGGTGTCTGCAGTGTCCGGGCGCGCCGGTCGCGGCGCGTCGAGTGCCCGGGGCCGAGCACCAACTCCTCCACGGCGCTGTTGAACTCCTCACGGCCGGCGGCCCCGATATAGGACTTGGTCGTTTGAGCCGCCAGCACGTTCTTTTCAGCCTGGCGGACACAGTCCAATATGGGCGTGTTGCTCGACAGATCGCGGTAAACCCCTACACCGAGGTCGACTTTGTGTTCGACGGGGTCTGCTCGATATTTCGCCATCAAGGCCAGAATGGAATCGGAGACCAATCGCTCAAGTGATTGAAACAAAAGTGGACCCCCCCTGGTCTTATGTAGAGACCATTATATCGATGACTAATGCCGCAGGGCCGCAGAAAGCACCGTCTCCAATAAAAGACATTATGCCGATGACATTTCCCGGCGTTAGCG
>JAQGOD010000170.1 GCA_028293775.1 Gammaproteobacteria bacterium | reverse complement strand
CTCGAGGTAGCGCATGACGGCTTGTTTCAATTCGTCCGTCCCCTCGCCGGTAGCGCCCGATATCAGCAGCACCGGTCCCTTCCAGCGAAAACGGCGGACAATGTCCTTCGCGCGCCGCTCAGCCTCTTTACGCTCCAAGAGGTCAATCTTGTTGATAATCAGCCAGCGCTCCTTCGAGCCCAGGTCTTTCGCGAACTTCTTCAGTTCCCCGACGATGGTTCGTGCATCTTTCACCGGGTCGGCGTTCGGGTCGAGCGGCGCGAGGTCGATGAGATGCAACAGCACGCGCGTACGTTGCAGATGTTTCAAGAACCGAATGCCGAGCCCCGCGCCGTCGGCCGCCCCTTCGATCAGTCCGGGTATGTCAGCCATCACGAAGCTGCGGCCGAGACCCACGGAAACCACACCCAGATTCGGGTGCAGCGTGGTGAAGGGGTAATCCGCCACTTTCGGCCGCGCCGCTGACACGGCTCGGATCAAAGTGGACTTCCCCGCGTTCGGCAGTCCCAGCAGGCCCACATCGGCGATCAATTTCAATTCGAGCTGAAGCTCGCGCTTCTCGCCCGGCAAACCTAAGCCGGACTTGCGCGGCGTGCGATTGGTGCTTGATTTAAAACGGGTATTGCCCCAGCCGCCTTTGCCGCCTTTGGCGACAAGGAGGGTCTGGCCCTCGACCGTGAGATCACCGAGTGTCTCGCCAGTGTCCTTGTCAGTGATCAACGTACCGATGGGGATGGGCACGTACGTATCATCACCGCCATGACCCGTGCAATCGTTGCCGCTACCGCCCTCGCCGTTTTGTCCCTTGTAAGTGCGTGAGATGCGAAAATCCGCGAGCGTATTCATGCCATCGACCGCTTTCAGATAAACGCTGCCGCCGAGACCCCCGTCACCGCCATCAGGCCCGCCGAAGGGCACGAATTTTTCGCGGCGAAAACTCACACAGCCGCGGCCGCCGTTGCCGGCCTGCACTTTGAGTCTGGCTTCATCTACAAATTTCATGGGGGATTCGCCAAAAATAAGGGGGCTCGGTTGCCCTGCCCCCTTTCGATGCTAACGGCGCCGCACAGCGCGCCGCCTTAGATTACTTCGGAACGACGTTGACGTAGGTGTGCTGCTCGGCGCCCTTGACGCGAAACTCCACAACGCCGTGCGCTTTGGCGAACAAGGTATGGTCGGTACCGATGCCGACATTAACGCCGGGGCGATACACGGTGCCGCGCTGACGAATCAAAATATTGCCGGCGAGCACATCCTCACCACCGAACTTCTTAACGCCCAAACGCTTGGAATGGGAATCGCGGCCGTTGCGAGTACTGCCGCCTGCTTTTTTGTGTGCCATAAGGTTATCTCCGGTTCTTAAGCGACGATGGAAGTGATCTTCACGTCGGTATAAGGCTGCCGATGTGTCTTCTCGCGCTTGTAATGCTTGCGGCGGCGAAACTTGACGATCCGCACCTTGTCGCCCTTGCCGTGACTCTCGACGGTGGCGAGCACCTTGGCCGTACCTACATAGGGCGCCCCGATGGTCACGGAAGACCCGGCACCCACCAGCAGAACCTGGTTAAATTCGACGCTGGCGCCTTGGTCTGCGTCGAGCTTCTCGATACGCACCACGGCACCTTCTTGGACGCGGTATTGTTTACCGCCCGTGGCGATTACGGCATACATTGTTGCAACTCCGAGGACGGCCGATGGGGCCGCAAAAGAGCCGCGAATTGTATCGGGTGCAGGGCGGCGGGTCAAACCCGGGTGATTCAGGCTGAAGGAGAGGATATGGGGCAGTTTTTCGCTTTTTTAGATCCGCCGAGCCGGCGCTGCGGCACGGCGTGCGAAGCAACTATTGGGCTCCAGCGGCGACTTTTCCGGTGCCGTGCGGATGGGTATTCCCATCCTCTTGGGTTTCGCGTTTCGGCGGCAACATTTTGATTTGCCGCTAGCGATGAGCAGCCGAACCAAGCTACGGCGGGCTTCCGAGGGCATCGCGCCAGCCAGACCGATCTTAGGTACCATGACGCATTCCTCTGAGCCCTGCATGACACTAGAACAGATTCGTGGGTTGGTGACCGCTGATTTCGAAGCCGTAGACCGGGTCGTAAAACAGCGCTTGCACAGTAAAGTAGCACTGGTTGACCAGGTCGCGACCTACATTATTTATGCAGGCGGCAAGCGCTTGCGCCCGTTATTGGTGTTGCTCGCCGCCCGCGCGTGCGGCCATTCCGGTGAACGTCACATCGATGCCGCAGCCATTATCGAGTTCATTCATACCGCCACGTTGCTGCACGACGATGTGGTCGACGAATCCTCCCTGCGCCGTGGCCGAGATACGGCCAACGAAGTCTTCGGCAATGCCACCAGCGTGCTGGTGGGCGATTTTCTTTACTCCCGAGCCTTTCAAATGATGGTGAGCTTGGATCGCATGCGGATCATGCAAATCCTGGCGGATGCCACCAACGCCATCGCCGAAGGAGAAGTGCTGCAGCTGATGAATGCGCACGACCCCAACACCACCGAAGCACGCTACATCGATGTGATCCGTCGCAAGACGGCGCGGCTATTCGAGGCAGGTGCGCGGATTGCCGCCGTATTGAGCGATGCACCGCCCGAAATGGAGGAATG
>JAQGOD010000169.1 GCA_028293775.1 Gammaproteobacteria bacterium | reverse complement strand
CAAGGAAAATTACGACTGGTATCTCAAGCACGTCCATTTGGAGACTTATGACTGGGGCCAGCAGGTCACCCTCCTGCGACGGGAGTTGGAACGAGCGAGAGTAGGTTTGCAGCTCGAGGAGTATCACAACCGCGCCCTACCGCCACTCGAACCGGCCAACTCACCGGAAGCTTTTCGCGCCTTAGGCGCGGCGCGGATGAAGAAGCTCACGGACTTTCTAATCGAGGCCGGAGTCGTACCGGACAAGGATTATTATCGCGATGCCATGGCGCACCAAGTTCTCGACTTTGTGCCGCCGGAAAAGCGCAATTTTTTTCTGCAGGGGGCGGCGCGCGAACCACTCGGTCTCTTTTCCCACGATTATCATTGGATCGAACTGGCGCGGATGAAAGAGGAGCCGAATCCGAGCCCGATCCGCCGCCTGCCGGCATTGTCCAATATGTTCGATAGCCGCTCCGAGGGCTTGGCTACGGCCATGGAAGAAACACTCATGCAGGCAGGACTTTACGACGACAATCCCCGTGGCCGCGAAGTCGTTTGGATCATGCTGGCCAATCGCGCAGCGCGCGGATTGGCATCGCTTTACGTGCAGGCGAACGAATTGACGTTGCAGCAAGCGGGCAGTTTCCATGCGCAATGGACTCCGCGAGGGTGGTCCGACCCATCGAGCGAGCTGATTGCTTTCGAGCAGTTGCTGTACCTGCGGCAGCCGGGCTATGGCACTAGCTACATTACCGGCAAGCTGCAATTTGAGCGGTTGCTCAGCGACTATGCACACCAACAGGAAGCGTCCGGAATGCAATTCAGCCTTTAGGAGTTTTTCGCCGACATGAATCGCTCCGGAACGATCCCTTTTTCCTTAATCGAAACCGAGCTGGTCGCCACGCCGTCGCTCATGGGTGCGCCGCCCTAGCGCTCTAGCGCGAGGGTCGTGTTCAAAAATCAGTCTCACGGCGACCGCGCTTACCAGCTCGGCGCTCACTGAGAATCCAGTGACGATGAATGCCGTCGTCGCGATCCGCTTGACGCCGCGGCTTGGTACGCCGATCGGCGTGGTGACGGTACCGACAGTCGCAATGCTCGATATTGCATCCCGCGACCGGGAAACGAGGCGCTTCGGCGGATAACCAGCGCGTCCCGACAAAGCCCTGAACAGCCTTGCAGCAAGGCTTTCCCGGACTAATCGACACCGCGTACCATGGCGTTCGAAGAGATCCCTTCGACGAAGTGGCGTTCCCGTTCGATTTCGTCGACCACCCGCTTTTAGAGAAAGTGATTTTGCGCATTTTCATGCACCCGGAGCAGAATCTCCTATGCATTTGAATTCTACGCGGCCCCGGCCCCTCTTTTTAGCGGTGGCTGGCTATGATCTAAGTAAGACTACATGAGGGGCTGAAGCCGCGCAGGGGCTTTCTGGGCTCTTTATCAATATCCAGCTTTGTTCAATGGCCGTGCCCTTCATTGCACTCCAATCAACGAAATTCAATAACCAGTGTCCGAATCCGCGCGCGCTTTGCGTCTTGGTAGACATGGGATTCACGATGCACGTCATTGCTGATCGCGAGTGGCTGCATTTAACAGAATGGCAATCTTGCGCTAAAAGCGCTTCAGACCCGGCATCCGGACAACGGGCTAGTCCGAAGAGCGTCTTTATAAGGTCATCAACAGCCAGCCTCAAGGAACCCTTGGGCGGAAGAATTGAGAGGGAGAGACAATTGAAATTCGATCGCAAACCGAAGCTTCGCATTGTTCTTGTGCAGGAACACGAGGTGTTGCGGCACGGGTTGGAAATCCTGGTGGGCCAAGATGCCGAATTTTCGGTCATCGCCAGCTTTGACAATATCTCGGACGCGTTGCTTTCGATTCCCAAGCTTCAACCCGATCTGCTGCTCACCGACTGGGAGCTGGCTGGTCAGACAGCGTGGGAACTCTTGGCGGAGATCCGCCGGCTCGTGCCCGACTGCAAAACCTTGATATTGGCGGCGGTGGACTCGCAAGCCTGTGTGCGTGCGGCATTGCAGGCAGGGGCCAATGGTTTCATCGGGTTGCTGGCTGATGTGTCCGAGCTAACGTCCGGCATTCGTGCCGTTGCCGCCGGGTGCCAATTCATATGTCATTCAACGGCGACTCGAATTCTTGCCGCGCACTTCTCGGACAATCGACCGGCCGCCGTGCCTGCGATCGCGCAGTCCATTACAGAGCGAGAACGCGAAGTCCTAACACGAATCGCGCTTGGCAACTCCAACAAGGTGATTGCCCGGGAACTGGGCGTCAGTCCAAAGACGGTGGAGAAACATCGCTCGAATATGATGCGGAAATTGCAATTGCACAACGCGGCCGCGATCACGATGTACGCCATCCGCAACGGCATGACTGTCGGCGACCCGTTCGGCTCGGAGCCGCTGGGGCTCGCTTCCGGCGTCAGCTAAAGGGGGCGCAGCATACAAAGGCGGCTGTTTCAGCCGTGGGGCTGAGTCTCTATGCGCAACACGGGATACAAGTTGTACCGCGCGTCCCAGGAGGCGTGTCGGCGCAGAAAAAATTCCAGGCGCGCGCCGGGGCTGCGGGCGAATGCCGGCTCTTGCTCGAGCTTGCGCCTAAACTCCTGGGCTAACGCAGGGTCCTGGCCGAGCATGTCCTGCGCAATCTGTTCTGCGACGTACGCTTCCATGTGTTCCTTCTGTTCGAAGCACGCGTTGAAGAAGCCCCACGCGGCAAAAGAGTCCGGAGCTTGGGGTTCGAGCAACGCCACCACCAGCCGAGCCAGCGGTTGCGCGACCGGTACGAAAAGCGCGCCGGCGATGATGCTCGATGTTTCCTGGTTCCAAGCGCCCTTGATCGCCGCGCGCATACGTCCTTCGAAAGGAGCCGCGGAAAATTCTACCTGATCCGCGCGAAACACCTGCGCGTCCATCCGCTCTTGGATCTGTGTCAGTGTTTTGAAAACGATGCCGTGACAGTCCAACCTCGCTGCGATACCGGTGGCGAAGGCGAGCGGTACCACGTAGCCGCCGCGCGGCGCCTTAACAGTCAATGAAGCGCTGATTTGATCGCGCAATGGTACGCGCCAAATCTGCGGCGTTTTAGGATCGTACTTGGTAACCAGACCCCCCGAGATCGCCGACGGTGTGCGGCTATAGGCATAGCCTCGAAAGTCGATCAACCGCGCGCCGGCGGGCGAGGCCCTGCCGGGGACGTTACCACCGACCTGTGGTGGCTCGCGCCAACTCGAGGTGTAGTCGAGTGCTATGTCGGAGCCCCCCAGTCGCATTGCGCTGCGATCGGCCGCGTGCGCCATCTCGAGCCATTTCAGTCCCTGAACGGCGACCATCTCGGCCAAGCCGAGGACGGTGTTGCGCATCACTCGCACCCGCTGCGCGTAGGCCTTCCAGGAATGCGTTTCAACCAGCACGGTGAAGCGATTACGCTGTGGAAAATACCCTGTGGAGAACCGGGGTGAATAGACAGTTAGCGCGAACCCGGAAGCAGGGTCGTCGGTACTGGCCAGATCGGGATAGAAGTCGAGGGCGAGAAAACCTTGTTCAGTCAGCCGCGCGATGAGCGTATCGCGCATTTCCCGTCCGCTTTTCATTAAGGCGCTGTCGCCTTGATTGAGCGGCTCGACTTGCAAGGAAATATCCGGCTCGAAATCGGCGCCGTCGGTGACATGCAGGTCGGCGCACACCAAAGGATCCCACTCATTGATGAGGCGCAGCATCGCCCGCATTTCGGGCGTATCCGCCTTCATATAATCGCGATTGAGATTGATGTTCTGCGCGGTGGTGCGCCATCCGGTCACCTCCGGGCCGTTCTGATTCGGGCGATTCCAGCGTCCATACCGTTCGTGACCGTCTGTATTGAAGGCGGGAACAAAGAGCACGACGATCCGGTCGAGCGCTGACTTTCCGGCCGCACCTTCGAGCAGCTCCCGAAGAGCGATGAACCCCGCGTCCTTGCCGTCGCTTTCACCAGGATGAATGCCACCCTGGATCATGAGGACGGGGATATTTTTGGCGCGGGCCGCCGCCGGCGCTAGCGCGCCAGCTCGGGAAACAATGAGCGCACGCATGCTGCGCCCCTCGGCTGAACGCCCGAACTCGAAGGAACGCGCCGCCTCAGGCCAAGTGCGTTCAAACTCTTCACACAATCGCTGCACTTCATCCAGGCGTCCGGTCTGCTTGAAATCCGTGCGCTCCGCGAGAGTTTTTAGTGATTCATTTGTCAATGGCTGCTCCAGTTAGCTCCAACAATAATGCTGCCTTGCGCTAAGCCGGCTCTGGAAGTGCTTTACGATACGGAAACTCGGGGCCACGGTGCCGGCAGGTGATGGCGGCCGCGTGCGAACAAAAGTGCCCCATCGCCGTGAGTTGCTCGGGAGATAACCTCGCGAGTGCGGATGGCGATGCAAGGCGCTTCTCAGCGAGCCAAGCCAGCATGGCAGCCTGGAAACTATCGCCGGCGCCAACCGTGTCAGCCACGATGACTTTAACCGCGGGGACGTCGATTCGGCCGGCGGAGCGCGAATAAAGACTGGCGCCGCGCTCGCCGCGCGTCACGACAACCAATGAGCAATGAGGGGATAGCCAGCGTTGCGCAATCGCATCCACGTCGACATCACGATCGTAGACGGTCTTCAGGTCCTCTTCGCTGACTTTGATCAAATGCGCGAGTTGCCGGAAGGCTTCGACGGAAACGCGCCATCGTTCGATGTCGGGTTCGAATGCGGTTCGAACATTGGGGTCGAGACTATTGATAATTTGTTTCGGCGCCGTTCTCAGAAGATCCAACAACATTGTAGAAGACTGCCTCGATACGATCGGTATAGACCCGACGTGAACGCCATATATCGATTTCCAATGCGGCTTGATCGCCTCGGGATCAGGGTGAAACAAAATGGAATCAAGACCGTGAAAGGCATAGCGCGCGTTGCCTCGCGCGTCCACATCGACCATGGCGAGCGGAGTCGCTTTGCCCGTTCGGCGCATGAAACGGTCATCGACCCCTTCCGCCGCCAATCGCGATTCGAGCAGGCGTCCCAGCGTGTCGGGCGCGATCTCCGTCGCTAACGATACGGGGCACCCGAGCCGAGCCAGGCCAATGGCGACGTTATGCGGTGATCCGCCTGCCTTCGCCGACAGAGAGAGTTTGTTGGGACTAGCAGGTCCGGTGGGATCTATTAAGACGTCGTATAAGGCCTCACCGCAAACCAAATACATACATGGTGCCCTTCTTGCCGCGCGCGCGCCTCAGTCGAATTAACGATATCACGCGCGACGGATTGCCGAACACTTGTTGACAGATCGAAAAGAATCTCTATTCTTCGCACCGGGCCATCCGCTCCCAACGGCGGACGCTCATCTGTAAGGATGGGAGTACGACTAATGACACATATATCGCCGCCGGGCGTCCGTCCGGCTGATGCTCGATTTTCATCGGGCCCGACGAAGAAGCGTCCCGGCTGGAATCTGCAAGCCCTTCAAGGCGCGGTGCTGGGACGCTCGCACCGCTCGAAACCGGGAAAAGCCAAGCTCAAAGAGGCCATCGAGCGCACGCGGGGACTGCTAAACGTGCCCCCGGATTTCAAGATCGCCATCGTGCCGGCCTCCGACACCGGTGCGATCGAAATGGCGATGTGGTCGATGCTGGGTGCGAGCCCAGTCGACGTATTCGCCTGGGAGAGCTTCGGGGAAGAGTGGGTCACCGATGCAGTAGAGCAATTGAAACTCGAGGATTGCCGCATTCATGTCGGCCGCCCGTATGGAGTCCTGCCGGATCTGTCCGTGGCACGAAAAGCGGCGGACATCATATTCACGCAGAACGGAACCACGTCGGGCGTCAGGATTCCGAATTTCGACTGGATCCCGGCAGATCGCGAGGGCATCACATTCAACGATGCTACCAGCGGCGTGTTCGCACAGCCGATCGAGTGGCCCAAATGCGATGTCGTGACGTTCTCTTGGCAAAAGGTCCTGGGCGGAGAGGGAGGTCACGGCATGCTGATCCTTTCCCCGCGTGCGGTTGCCCGATTGGAAGGCTACTCGCCACCTCGGCCGCTGCCGAAGATTTTTCGCATGACGAAGAAAGGCAAACTCGATCAAGAATTATTCGAGGGCGCAACCATTAACACGCCCTCGCTGCTCGCCACCGAGGACTATATCGATGCGCTGAGGTGGGCGGAAGGAATCGGAGGCCTCGCAGCGCTTCAGGCTCGTGCGAATGCCAATACCCAGGTGCTCAGCGACTGGGTGGCGCGAACCCCGTGGGTAGATTTTCTGGCGTCCGATGCTGCGATCCGCAGCAACACCAGCGTGTGCCTGAAAGTAGTCGATGCACGTGTGACTTCACTGCCGCAAGCGAATCAGGCGGAGTTCGCCAAGAAGCTGGCTTCGATTCTAGAGGAGCAGGGCGTGGCGCTTGACGCGGCGTCGTACCGCTCGGCGCCGCCCGGGTTGCGGCTCTGGTGTGGCGCCACGATCGAGCGAAGCGATGTGCAATCCCTTACTCCCTGGCTCGACTGGGCATTCTCCAGCTGCCTTGGTCTCTTAAAAATCGAGCAATAAGGAATAGCCGTGCCGAAGGTTCTGATCGCCGATGAGTTGAGCCCGAAGGCGCTCGAGGTCTTCCGCAGCCGCGGGGTAGAGGCCGATGTCCGAGTGGGCCTCAAGAAAGCCGATCTTCTGAATATCATCGGCGATTACGACGGACTGGCGGTGCGCTCCGCGACGAAAGCAGATAAGGATGTGATTGCCGCCGCCAAGAAGCTCAAGGTGATCGGGCGCGCCGGCATCGGCGTCGACAACATCGATATCCCGTCGGCCACGGCGCGCGGCATCGTGGTCATGAATACGCCTTTCGGAAACTCGATCACCACTGCTGAACACGCCATTGCCCTGTTGTTCGCGGCGGCTCGGCACATTGCTGCGGCGGATGTCTCCACTCAGGCGGGAAAGTGGGAAAAGAACCGGTTCATGGGCGTCGAGCTCTATGCCAAGACCTTAGGCCTGATAGGCTGCGGCAACATCGGTGCACTGGTCGCGGAACGGGCCCTGGCCCTCAAAATGAAGGTGATTGCCTACGATCCATTCCTCTCGCCGGAGCGCGCTGTCAAGCTAGGTGTGGAAAAAGTCGAACTCGCAGATCTGTTGTCGCGCGCTGACGTGATTTCGCTGCACACGCCCTTGACCGACAAGACCCGAAACATCCTGTCAGCGGAGGCGCTCGGAAAGACCAAGTCCGGCGTCATTGTTGTGAATGCGGCCCGAGGTGGACTCGTCGACGAAGCGGCGTTGCGTGCGGCTCTGGAAAACGGCCATGTCGCCGCCGCGGGTTTCGATGTTTTCATCACCGAACCGGCCAAAGACAGCGTGCTCTTCGGTGCGCCGAACTTCGTCGCAACTCCTCATCTTGGCGCGAGCACGAACGAGGCGCAAGAAAACGTGGCACTTCAAGTAGCCGAACAAATATCGGACTATTTGCTGTCCGGCGCCGTCACCAACGCCCTCAACATGGCTTCCATCAGCGCCGAAGAATCATCGCGTCTGCAGCCCTTCATCGGGCTCATCGACAAGCTTGGGAGTTTTGCCGGGCAAATAGCCGACGACGGGATCGAGGCAGTCGAGATCGAGTATGAAGGAGAGGTTGCCCATCTCAACACGCAGCCACTGACCGCAATTGCGTTGGCCTC
>JAQGOD010000166.1 GCA_028293775.1 Gammaproteobacteria bacterium | reverse complement strand
TGTCCAAGGCGGGCACTATATCGAAGTGCACATCGATCGCGTTCGTGCCGCTCGATTGGGCCTCACCCTCGCCGACGTCCAGCAGGTCGTGGCACTGGCGATCGGCGGCGAGAATGTCGGTGAAACGGTGGAAGGCCTGCAGCGCTTCCCGATTAATATTCGTTATCCGCGGGAGCTGCGCGATTCGGTCGAGAAACTGCGCGTGCTGCCGATCGTTACGGAACTCGGGGTTACCACGACCTTGGGTACCGTCGCCGAAATCGTCATCACCGACGGTCCGCCTCAGATTCGCAGCGAGAATGCGCGCCTCAATGGCTGGATCTATGTGGACATCACCGGACGTGATCTTGGCCGGTACGTTACTGACGCGCAGAGGCTGGTTGCGCAACGTGTGAGTCTGCCGTCTGGGTATTCAATCTCCTGGTCGGGCCAATTTGAATACCTGGAACGCGCGACGAAGAAGCTCAAGCTGGTTGTGCCATTCACGCTCGTCATCATTTTCATTCTGCTATATCTGGCTTTTCGCCGATTCAGCGCAGCCGCGCTGATTATGGGTACGCTGCCATTCGCGCTCATCGGCGGCCTCTGGCTGCTATTCTTGCTCGGCTACAATTTATCGATTGCATCGGCTATCGGCTTCATTGCACTTGCAGGGGTATCGGCCGAATTTGGGGTCATCATGCTCATCTATCTCGACCAGGCGATCAAGCGGCGTCGGGAAGCCGGTGACTTCAAAACCGAGAGTGATCTCATCGCGGCGATCGAAGAGGGAGCGGTCTTGAGAGTACGGCCGAAGGCGATGACCGTGGCCGTCATCGTCGCCGGCCTCTTGCCGATCATGTTTGGCGGCGGTACGGGCTCGGAAGTCATGCGCCGAATTGCCGCCCCCATGGTTGGCGGGATGATAACCGCGCCAATTTTATCCATGCTGGTGCTGCCGGCGGCCTACTTGCTGCTGCACCGGCGAGAATTGCAGGATCGAACGTCACGGTGGCCGTCTTCTCAAATCCATCACCACTGATGCCAAGGGTGATCAACACCACCTACACCCAAGGAGCGAGGTCACTCCACGTATTACACAAGTCCACGTTCAGCCAGCGACACGCATTGCCCGTCGCCCACGATGATGTGATCGAGCAAGCGAATGTCCACCAGCGCCAGAGCCTCCTTCACGCGCTGCGTGATGAACTCGTCCGCCTGCGATGGCTCCGCCACACCGCTGGGATGATTGTGAGCAATGATCACCGCCGCGGAATTTCGTTGCAGGGCAAGTTTCACGATCTCGCGCGGATGCACGCTGGCGCCATCGATGGTGCCGCGGAACAACTCTTCGAATTGAATCAGCCGATGACGTTTGTCCAGGTAGAGACAGCAAAAGACCTCGTGCTCCAGGTCGCGCAGGCGCGCGGAGAGAAAGTCCCGGGTGGCCCGCGGGCTGGACAGGGAGGGGCCGGCGCGCAAGGTCTCCGACAGTTGCCGCCTGGCGATCTCGACCGACGCCTGCATTTCCGCATATCGAGCGGGTCCCAAGCCGGGCTCAGCGCAAAATCGCTGCCGGTCGGACGCGATCAGCTTGCGAAGCGATTGAAAGCTCTTGAGCACATTGCGCGCCAGATCGAGCGCCGAATGGCCCGCGGTTCCCGTGCGTAGCAAGATCGCCAGCAGCTCGGCATCGGAGAGCGCGGCTGCACCCTTCTCGAGCAGCTTTTCTCGCGGTCGTTCACACTCTGGCCAATCCCGAATTGCCATGCGACAGCATGAGCATCGGGAAGACAAGTCACTAGCGCCATTTCACGGCAGATAGCGGCAAAATTCAGATTCCGCATCGCTGCCCTTGCCGGTCTAGCTATGTCCCGAGCTGCCGAACCCGCCCGTGCCCCGAGCAGTTGCCGAAAAATCTTCGACCACTTCGAAGGCGACCTGCACCACCGGTACGATCACCATCTGCGCGATGCGATCGCCGGGATTGATGGTGAAGCTCTGCGTGCCGCGATTCCAAACCGATACCATCAGCGGCCCCTGATAATCCGAGTCGATGAGGCCGACCAGATTGCCCAACACGATGCCGTTCTTGTGACCTAAGCCTGAGCGCGGCAGCAGCATGGCGGCAAGCGCAGGATCTGCGATATAGATCGAGATTCCCGTGGGTATGAGTTCGGCCCCGGCCGGCGGCAAGCTCAGCGGCGCATCGATGCAGGCGCGCAAGTCCATGCCCGCGGACCCTGCGGTCGCGTAAGCGGGTAAGGGAAATTCGCGCCCCATACGCGGATCCAAGATCCGCACCTTGACGGTGTGCTGCACCTAAGACCTCCTACACCCGGCGCGGGCGGCGGCCCCGAACACGATCGCGAGGCAGCGCAGCCGTGCTTCTGCGTTTTCTGGCGCCGCGCCGCGGGCTGCCGTCCGGCGGCGGCAAGCGTTTCGCGATGAGTGCGATGAGTTCGCGCGCCACATCGATCTTCGGTCCGCGCGCCACCTCCGATTTGCCGCCCGGCCAAATCACCGTCAGCGCATTGTCCTCGCAGTCGAAGGCAATTCCGTCGCCCACTTCATTGGCGGCGATCATGTCGAGCTTCTTGCGCTTAAGCTTGATGCGCGCATTGTCCTCGACATCATTGGTTTCGGCTGCGAATCCGACGACAAAGGGATGCTTTGCCATGTCCGCCACCGACTTGACGATGTCGGGCGCGGGCTCGAGCTCCAATTTTACGTGGCCGCCTTGTTTTTTGATCTTTTGCTTCGCCACCATCACGGGTTGAAAGTCGGCGACGGCCGCGGCGGCGATGAATATATCGGCGTCGCCCACTTGCCGGTGGACCGCGGCGTACATCTCGCGCGCACTCTCCACATTGATGCGCGTAATGCCTGAGGGGGTCTGCAATTGAACCGGGCCGGAGACCAGGGTGACATGCGCGCCCGCTTCTCGGGCAGCCTCGGCCACGGCGAAGCCCATTTTTCCCGAGCTTCGGTTGGTGAGATATCGCACCGGATCCAAACGCTCGCGCGTCGGGCCGGCGGTGATTAAAACGTTCAAGCCCGCCAAAATACCGGCATTCGTCGGGGGTGCGAGCATGGCTTCGGCGAGTTGCGTCGGTTCCCACATGCGGCCCGCGCCGATCTCCCCGCAGGCCTGGTTTCCGGATCCGGGCCCCAGCACTCGAATTCCGCGCCCCGCCAGCGTTGCCGCATTGGCCTGCGTGGCCTTGTTCGCCCACATCACGCGGTTCATCGCCGGCGCTACCATGATGGGCGCTTCGGTGGCCAAGCATAGCGTGCACAAAAGATCGTCCGCCCGGCCGGCCGCAAGACGCGCGATGAAATCCGCGCTGGCCGGCGCAACCAACACGATCTGCGCCCAGCGCGCCAGCTCGATGTGGCCCATCGCCGCTTCCGCCGCGGTATCCCATAAATCACTGCGGGTCGGATGCCCTGATACGGCCTGGAAGGTCATGGGCGAGACGAATCGCTGCGCAGCGGCCGTCATCACCACTTGTACGTCGGCGCCGCGCTCCATCAGCCGGCGCACCAGGTCCGGGCTCTTGTAAGCGGCAATGCCGCCCGTCACCCCGAGCAATACCCGCGTCTTGGGCGTCATTGAATGTGCTTTAACTCTTTGAAGCGATCGATGTCGCTTTCGAATTGAATGCTCATCGAGGCTTCCTCGGCGCGCTTTTGCTGAAGGTTTTGTTGCTGCGTATGCATGTCGAAGCTGAGCCGCACCAGGTCTTCAGCCAACTGATCAGGCATGGGCGGAGCCTTCGGATCGCTGCTGTAAGGCCTGAAGCGCGCAGCGTCGACGCGCATTTTCTTCATGCGGCCATTGAGGGTATCAAGAAATGAATTCGTCACTTTGATTTGGTCCGCCACCAGTTGCACTCGCTGGTCGCGCAGGCGCTCGATCTCTGCCACCGAAGCGAAGGTACTCAGCAAGTTCTTGTCGCGCAACTGACTCTGTTCCGCCGTGAGTCGCCTTTGCTCGTCGGCGGCCAACTGATCGGCGGTTTTTTGCGCATCGACGTGG
>JAQGOD010000097.1 GCA_028293775.1 Gammaproteobacteria bacterium | reverse complement strand
AGCGAGCTCAAGGAGGGGTGGAGCGCGATCTGTACGCTGATCGGCTCGGTCGACTCGTTCATGCTGATTCATTTTCGCCGAACCATCGAGGAAATCCGGGAAGCGCAGCAGATCGCGGGAATATTCCGGATGGCTGGTCTCGAGGTGAGCTACTCGTTCCTGAGCGTGACCGAGGCAGGCCTCTATCACATCACGGCGGAGCTGGCTGCCGATGCTGCGCGCCGAGGGGGGGCGGTTGGTGACGCCGAATATGCGAGCCAGTTGAAGCAGCGAGTCGACGCGGAGCTCGCGACTGATCATGTGCAGCGGCGGATCTATCCTCCGCTGCCGAAGGATATGCCGTACGTGTGCTTTTATCCGATGTCGAAGCGGCGCAATGTGGGGCAGAACTGGTATGCGCTGTCGCTCGATGAGCGGAGCCGGCTGATGCATTCGCATGGACTCACCGGGCGGCGATATGCTGGACGTGTTCAGCAAATAATTACTGGCGCGATCGGGTTCGAGAACTGGGAGTGGGGAGTAACGCTGTTTGCGAAGGATCCGATGACGTTCAAGAAGCTCGTCACCGACATGAGGTTCGATGAGGTAAGTGCGCAGTATGCGGAGTTTGGCGAATTCTATGTTGGGAAGGTTTCTCCGGGCGAGTAGGGGTGCGGTTGAGTTAGCGTCTCGCGGCGGGTAGATTCCGCCTTGCTTCGCGGAGTATCGCGTAGCGGGACGTGGCGCAGCCCGGTAGCGCACCTGAATGGGGTTCAGGGGGTCGCAGGTTCAAATCCTGTCGTCCCGATTTTGTAAGACACGGCCCAGTAGCGACGTTCGCTGCTGGGCCGTTTTCGCTCTTTACGGCGGGCTGAAAGCAACGACCACTGCAAGCTCCCTTTAAGGGTACCTGCAGTGGGGTGCGAATCTCTCCGATCGAAACGAAGATGTCCTACTTCGCCGCCGTTGCGCCCACGGCCGCCGCGGCCTGTGCGATCAGCTTTGCAACTGATTCGGGATGCGACACATACAGCGCATGACTGCCGCGGGTTTCGACGACTGTCGAGCCAGCGCGCTTGGACATGAACCGTTGCGCGTCGGGCGGGATCATGTGGTCGTCGGTCGCGACAAGATACCAACTCGGCTTGGTCTTCCAAGCCGCTTGCGTAACCTCGCCATTGAGCGCATCCAGGCCCCATGGCACCTGCGACTCAGCCATGAATTCTGCGCGCGACGGCTCTACGTCAGCTGCGAACGACGCCGCGAACTTCGCGCGATCGAGCAAGAGGAATCCGTCGCGAGGCGGCAGAATCGGCGGGACTGGAGCACCTGGTGCCGGGTTCGCGATCAACTTCGCTACGGACTCCCCGTTATCCAGAGCGAACGCGGCGATGTACACCAGGCCAACCACTCGAGGATCGTTGCCGGCTTCCGTGATTACCGCTCCGCCATACGAATGGCCGACCAGGATAACGGGGCCGTTGCTCTCGTCGATCGCACGTCGTGTGAAAGCGACGTCGCCAGTCAGGGATAGCGTCGGGTTTTGAACGATCGTGACTCTATATCCATCCTTTCGGAGCCGTGCGTACACACCATCCCAACCCGAACCATCAACAAAACCGCCGTGGATGAGAAGAATCGTTGGTCGAGCCTCGGCCGCCGCAGTTGCACGACCGCCGTTGGTTCCGGTGGCGAGATGTGTCTGCGCGCCTGCAGCTTGCGCGCCCAACGCGAGCGCTGCGACAAGGGTATGCTGCTTCATTAGAGTATTCTCTCAGTGGAGGTCGAACGCGAGTCACCGAGGATCGGGAGTTGCGCGACCGTGATTGTGTCATCACGATAGGCCCGCACCCCGCCATGCCGCGTCCCTCGCGGCAGTAATCTTTCAATAACTCGTTCGAGGCAAATTCTTATGCGAGGCGAATAAAGCCGCGACGAAGCGCGGTGGTCACCGCCTCGGTCCGGTCGCGCGCGTCGAGCTTCTGCAAAATGTTTTTTACGTGCACCTTGACCGTTTCTTCGGCTCGCCCGATTCGACTGGCTATTTGCGCGTTGGTGAGACCGATAGCCATGAGCGAGGTCACCTCGACCTCACGCGGCGTCAACGGTATTCGAGGTGTGTGTTCCGCCAGCTTCGCTGCGATCGCAGGCGGAATGCTCCGATGTCCGGACATGACGCGCCGTATTGCGGTCAATATTTCTGCGACCATCATGTCCTTCACGAGATATCCCAACGCGCCGGCATCGAGAGCCCGATGAATGTCCTCATCCCCGACGTAGGTGGTGAGCACGATGATACGCGCGTTCGGAAATTCCTCTAGAATGGCGCGCGCGGAAGCCAAGCCGTCCATGACAGGCATCTGAAGATCCATCAACACGATGTCCGGTTGGATCTCTCGATACTTCTCGAGAGCTTCTTCACCATTCGTTGCTTCTGCAACCACTTCGACTCCCGGCTCGGTCGCCAGGAAGGACGAGATGCCCGCTCGAATGAGGTGGTGGTCATCGGCGGTGAGGATTCGGATCGACGTACCCATGCGGACAATGATATCCGTGACCTCACTTACCCCGCATCCCTCGAACGAGGGACGCGCGCTCGAGGGTGTCGGAGGATCTTTCCCACCTTAGCGACTTTACCTGGAGTCGTTGCCTGGAGTCACTGGGGTAATGCTCTGCGCAACCGCTTCCCATCGACCATTGCGGCGTACCCACACAGTCATCATCATTTGCTGAAGACCCCGGTCAACCGAAGTCCCACATCTGCGGTCAAGCTTGACTCGGTAGATCGATATTGCAGTGTCGTCATTCGGATGGACGATGTTGAACATGTCGAGTTTATTGCTTCGCGTGTCGCACTTGGTCACCGCACCCGCGAATTTCGCTGCCGAGGTGCGCGTCACGCCGCTGGGATAAACGAAGAACAGGTATGGACTCGACCCAACTGCACGTACGAAGGCGGCAGAATCCGCGTCTTTGACCGCGTTCCATGCCGCCCACTCTTTCTCAATAAAGGTCGAGTCGGACTCTTGCCGTTGCGGTATCGCCGTGTTGCGCCCGGATTGGTGCTGACCAAACGCAGTAGCAGCGGTGAGTGCGAGAGCCACTGTGTTGAGTGTCTTGTATCGCATGTCGTTCCCGGTGGTGAATCGAGTTTTTTTTTGGCAGCGAAGTCTAGATATATCCCGTTACCCGCATAGCGGCCAATGCTGATCCTTCTTGCCACGTTGATGATCGCATTCCCCCGGGCCGACTCCAAGAAGGTCGTGCCGATCAATCAACTCGTGCGCACGACATGGACCTTGAAGGACGGCGCGCCAATCAACATTCGAGATTTGGCCCAAACGACTGACGGAGTGCTGTGGCTGGGCAGCGACTCTGGCCTAACCCGGTTTGATGGCGGGCGATTTGTTCAGTTCGAGCCGCGGC
>JAQGOD010000088.1 GCA_028293775.1 Gammaproteobacteria bacterium | reverse complement strand
AACGATGGATTTTTCCCGGCCCACAAACAGCGGGATCACCATGTGGGGGTAAACCACTACATCGCGTAGCGGCAATACCGGCGTTCCGCTTAATACCGGCGTTGATTCGGGGACATCGGCAATGGGTTCATCGCTCACTAGGCTGGCCTTTTGGTTGTGGCACGTTCGGAAAATCTTTCACCCGAGTACATGCGGCCGCCTGCAATGAGTTTCAAGCTCGGCTCAAAGATGGTCCGAACCCGTCGGGCGTCGCTGTTCCTCAACCGGAGCCACCAATCGAGTTTCCTCGGTTCGATGGACGATATACGGTTTGTTGTGGCCTTCGATCACTTGCTCGTCGACCACGACCTTCTGCACATTACGCAAGGAAGGCAGATCATACATAGTGTCGAGTAGCACATTTTCCAGAATGGTACGCAAACCCCGCGCACCGGTTTTGCGCTGCATCGCCTTGCGAGCGACCGAACGCAATGCATCCTCGCGGAAATCCAGCTCCACGCCTTCCATGTCGAAGAGTTTCCGGTACTGCTTCGTGAGCGCGTTCTTCGGCTGCATCAGGATCGAAATAAGCGCCTCTTCGTCCAGCTCTTCGAGCGTGGCGACCACCGGCAATCGGCCGACGAATTCCGGAATCAGGCCGTACTTGATCAGATCCTCGGGCTCGGTGTCGTGAAACACGTCGTTGCCGTGCGGCCGCGCATTGTGCTCGCGCACCTCGGCGACGAAGCCGATGCCGCTCTTGTGCGTGCGGTTCATGATGATCTTTTCAAGACCCGCGAACGCACCGCCGCAAATGAATAAAATATTGGTGGTATCGACCTGCAGGAATTCCTGCTGCGGATGCTTACGCCCACCCTGCGGCGGCACCGAGGCGATCGTACCTTCGATCAGCTTGAGCAGCGCCTGCTGCACGCCCTCGCCCGACACGTCGCGCGTGATGGACGGGTTGTCCGACTTGCGGGAAATTTTATCGATTTCATCGATGTAAACGATGCCGGTTTGCGCTTTTTCGACGTCGTAGTCGCACTTTTGCAGCAACTTTTGAATGATGTTCTCGACGTCCTCGCCGACGTAGCCCGCTTCCGTCAAGGTGGTGGCATCGGCGATCGTAAAGGGAACGTTCAGCAAGCGCGCAAGCGTCTCGGCCAGCAAGGTCTTGCCGGAACCGGTGGGTCCGATCAGCAGGATGTTGCTCTTGGCCAATTCCACGTCGTCGCGCGAGCGTACGCCCTCGGCGCCGCGCGTCTGCAGGCGCTTGTAATGGTTGTAAACAGCCACCGACAGCACGCGCTTGGCGCGTTCCTGGCCGATTACATACTCATCGAGTACTTTCTTGATTTCTTGGGGTTTGGGGAGCTTGTCCCGGGTGCGCTCGGCGCGCTCTTCCAGCTCTTCCCGGATTATGTCGTTGCACAGCTCGACGCACTCATCGCACACGAACACGCTCGGCCCGGCGATGAGTTTTCGAACCTCGTGTTGGCTCTTTCCACAGAAAGAGCAGTACAACAGCTTGCCATCATCATGTTTGCCGCGCGAATCTTCGCTCATGCTGTCCTCAAATTGGCCATGCCGCTGCCCTCCGGAAGCTCGACAGCACAGCTACAGTAGTAACTATATAGCACCCGGCCGACCCCACGCAAAGATAAGGTCCTTCAGGGCGTGACCGGGTTCCGCACTGAGCCGCGCGGGGTTAAATCGGGGGGCATCTAGGCCTTGGCGGGGACTTCGCCGCGCTTTTCAAGCATGGAATCCACGATTCCATAGGCACGGGCTTGCTCGGCTGTCATAAAGTTGTCCCGGTCGCTGTCCGCCTTGACGCGCTCGACGCTTTGGCCGGTGTGCTTGGCCAAAATGGCGTTCAGCCGGGTTTTGGTCTCCATGACGTCGCGCGCATGGATATCGATATCCGAGGCTTGGCCCTGAAAGCCGGCCGAGGGTTGGTGAATCATGATTTTCGAGTTGGGGAGCGAGTAGCGCTTGCCCGCGGCGCCTCCGGCCAACAAAACCGCGCCCATCGAGGCCGCTAAACCTACGCAAATGGTGCTCACATCGGGCTTGATGAATTGCATGGTGTCGTAAATCGCGAGCCCTGCGCTCACCGATCCACCAGGCGAATTGATGTAAATGTTGATGTCCTTGTCGGGGTTTTCCGATTCCAGGAACAACAATTGGGCCACGATCAAGTTCGCCATATAGTCCTCGACCGGACCCACGATGAAAATCAATCGTTCCTTCAGAAGCCGCGAATAAATGTCGTAGGCCCGCTCGCCGCGTGCGGTCTGTTCCACCACCATCGGGACCAAATTCAGTGCGCGCGTGCTCATGAATAAACTGCCTTTAATATTTCCGAAAATCTAACAACTCGTTTCTGAGGCCTTCATAACACCATTTCAAGAGCTTTGCTGCGTCAGGCCTCGAAGTTCATCAATTCTTTGAAGGTTGACTGCACCTCGCGCACCTTAGCATGGGCGAGAATCCAATCCACTGCCTGGTCTTCCAGCGTCAAGCTCTCCACTTGGCGCATGGCGTCGGCATTTTGCAGATAAGCACGCTTCATGGCCGCGGCGTCCCCGTAGGCCGATACCATTTCATCCAGCCGTTCGTTCACTCGGGCGCGGTCGGCGACCAAGGCCTCGCGCCGGATAACATCGTTCAGCAGCAATCCTAAGGTCACACGGCGACGCGCCGGCTCGACAAACGCATCGTGCGGCGGTGCTTGCGATGCATCTTTGGCGCCCGAGCGGCGCATGGCTTCCACTTGCATGTCGCGAATCTGATTTTCGATCAACACATTCGGCACGTCGGTGGGATTGGCGGCATACAGTTTTTCCATCACCGTTGCCTTGTTGCGATTGCGCAGCGCCTGCTCCAGCTCGCGGCGCATGTTGGCAGCCACGTCCTCGCGCAGCTTCGGCAAGCCGCCTTCGGTCACGCCGAAAGACTTGCAGAACTCCTCATCGACTTCCGGCAGTACCGGTTCCTCGACGCTCTTGACGTCAGTCGCAAAGCGAGCCGACTTGCCTGCCAGTTCGGTGGCGCGATAGTCGGCCGGAAAATTCACCGTGACGTCGCGCTTTTCTTCCGCCGTGACGCCAATGAGGCCCTGCTCGAGCTCCGGCAGCATGCGGCCTTCACCCAAGACGATGGCGATGTTCTCACCCTTGCCGCCGGCGAAAGCAGTCCCGTCGATCGTGCCTTCGAAATCGATGGTGACCTTGTCCCCTGCCGCAGCCGGGCGCGTAACCGCTACGTACTTCATCTGTTGCTTGCGCAAGCGCTCGATCATGGCATCGATGTCCGCCTCGGTGACTTCCGCCATGACGCGGTCAACGTCGAGGGATTCGAGCGGCTGCAGCACCACATCGGGGAATACCTCGAACGTGGCGATATATTTAAGGTCCTGCCCCTCGTCCATGCTCTGCGGCTCGATGCGCGGATTGCCGGCCGGTGCCAGCTGATTCTGCGTCACCGCGTCTGCATAACTGGATTGCAGCAGTTCCCCGATCACCTCGCGGTGGACCTGGCTGCCAAATTGCTGGCGGATCACCTTCAGCGGCGCCTTGCCCGGACGAAAGCCGTTCAAGCGCGCCGTGCGGCTAA
>JAQGOD010000056.1 GCA_028293775.1 Gammaproteobacteria bacterium | reverse complement strand
CGCTACATCGGCTGCTCCAACTGGCAAGCATGGAAGATCGCCAAAGCCCTCGGCATCACCGTGTTCAAGGGCCTGGCCCGATTCGATACGCTCCAAGCTAATTACTCGATCGCCGGCCGCGATCTCGAACGGGAAATCGTTCCGCTGTTGGAATCCGAAAAGGTCGGCCTGCTCGTGTGGAGTCCGCTCGCCGGCGGCTTGCTTTCCGGCAAGTTCAGCCGGACGAACCAGAATCCCGCGGATTCGCGCCGTACTGAGTACGACTTTCCCCTCGTGGACAAAGAGCGGACCTGGAAGACACTCGACGTCATGACCCCGATCGCGAAAGCACACGGATGTAGTGCTGCGCGCCTCTCGCTCGCGTGGCTCTTGGCAAAGCCGGTGGTAACCTCGGTCATCATTGGCGCGAAACGCCTCGAGCAGCTTCAAGACAATCTGGCTGCCATCGAACTCACACTCACACAAGACGAGCTTAGGCAGTTGGATGAGGTCAGCGCTCTTGCCCCTGAGTATCCAGGGTGGGTGCTGCCGTTCCAGGGAGCCGACCGCATGGGGCCCGCTGATCGTTGGGAGCGATTGCGCGAGGCGGGCACACCGTGATTGACAAACCATCTATTTTCCATCCGCGATGAGGGGGCCTGCAATTGCGGACGATGTCTCGGACTTTCCATTTGCAAGGAGATTGCCGCGGCACACAAGTGGGAGCTCGCAGCACGTAGTAAGAGGTTCTCGGCGACATGGCGTTTGTTGAGTAAAGCAGTAGTTTGGTTCATGTGCGTGCTCTTTGGATCAGGGTGGCAATGAGCTGATCGATGCCGATGGATCCCTTGCGGGCGTTCGCGCCGCGATTCGGAAAGTCGATCCATCCGGCGTTGAATCCGTCGATCATCTGCATGCGGGGCGTTGGATTCTTCATGCCCTGGGCGCGAAAGATCGATTCCCACCGATCGCGGGGCACGGCTTCCGCCCGTACCGGTTGCGCAAGCGCCTTGGCGAATGCATCGGCCAGGGCGGTCGGGGACACGCGCTGTGTAGCCTCCAATTCAACGACGCGCCGTCCTTCCCACTGCTCTTGCAGGAGCGCAGCAGCGGTGCGGCCGACGTCATCCGTGGCGATCATCGGGATGGGACGATGCAGCGGCTGAAGGTAGCTCTGGATATTCCCTTCCCTGGCCGAGGCGATGTCCCATGCGGCGTTATCCATGAACCATGCCGCGCGCAGGAACACAATGGGCACCGGCAGGGTCTTAAGGGCCTCCTCCATCAGACCGAGGGCATTCAACAAATTCGGGTTAGGCGCGTCGGCGCCGATACTCGAGAGAGCCACAACCTTTTTTGGCTTCGCCGCGGCAAGAGCTGTGTACATCGAGGCGATGAATCCCCTGGCTTCGGAGAACCCGGGTGCCGGGTCGAATACCGGCGGCAGCATCGCAAAGACACCCTCTGTCCCTTCGAAGGCTTTGGCTAGCGCCCCGGCGTCGATAAGATCCGCGACCGCAATGTCGCAGCCAAGGTCTGCCCATGGAGCGCCCTTGCCTCGATCTCGGACTACCGCGCGGACGAGTAGATCCGCGGAAAGCAGACTGCGGGCCACCGCGGCCCCTACTTTCCCGGTGATACCGGTGACTGCATACATATTCGCTACTCCTTTGAAAATCACCATCTGGCGGAGTGGGAGCAATATCCCGCGTTGGCGTTCGTGCTACAACAGCGTTTGTGTGAAGATAGTCGTGATTTTTCGTCAGGAATATTATGACCTTCGACAGCAAGCTGCTATCTGGCCTGACGGTGCTCATCGCGGTGGTTGAGGCTGGGACTATCGCGCGGCTGCTGCTACGCACCACTGGCTCGCGGTTCCCTGAAGTTCCCGAGGTCGCGATGGATTTGATCGACCGTCCTGATCAGGTGCCGTGGGTGCCGTTCAGGCCGTCCAAGGTTTTGGCGGCCATCAAAAAATCGTAAGGAGAACCCTGTGCCGCAGACGCGAACGCTCACCATCAACGGTGAATCCAAATCAGTCGATGTTCCGGATGACATGCCGCTCTTGTGGGTTTTGCGCGACGTTTTGGGGATGACGGGCACCAAGTTCGGCTGCGGCATCGCGCAGTGCGGCGCATGCACAGTGCATCTCGAAGGCAAAGCGGTGCGTTCCTGCGTCCTGCCCGTCGGTGCAGTCGGCGCACGCGCCGTCACCACGATCGAAGCGGTGGGCAACACCCCCGCGGGTGCGCGGGTGCAAAAAGCCTGGCTGGAGCTCGAGGTAGTTCAATGCGGTTATTGTCAGTCGGGACAAATCATGTCCGCGAGCGCCTTGCTCACCAGGACGCCTGCTCCGAACGATGCCGATATCGACGCCGCCATGGCGGGCAACATCTGTCGCTGCGGCACCTATGTGAGGATCCGCGAGGCCGTCAAGCGCGCCGCCACTGATCAAGCCACCTCGTAAGGATAGTTATCATGAACGCGAGCAAGCAAATCTCCCGAGTCACGGCACGCCGTGAGTTCATCAAAAGTGCCGCGGCGAGTGGATTTCTGCTGGCCTTTTACGTGCCCGCGCGCGCGGTTAACGAGCCAGAGCAAGCGCCGGATGACACCAAGGGGAAATTCGCGCCCAACGCATTCATTCGCATCGACAAGACGGGTACGACCAGCCTCGTGATGCCGCAAGTGGAAATGGGGCAGGGCATCTACACCGGTGTCGCCATGATCCTCGCCGAGGAGCTTGACGCGGATCCGGCAAAAATCCTACTCGAGCACGCCCCGCCCAATGAGAAGCTCTATACCAATCCATTGTTGGGAATTCAGGCTACGGGCGGTTCAACATCGCTGCGTGCCTTTTGGATGCCGCTGCGCACCGCGGGTGCCACCGCACGCGCCATGCTCGTGCAGGCAGCCGCGCAGCAATGGCGCGTCGATCCTGCCTCGTGCACGACTTCCCGCGGCGAGGTTTC
>JAQGOD010000033.1 GCA_028293775.1 Gammaproteobacteria bacterium | reverse complement strand
CGCGAAAGCGGTCCGCGAGCCAGATCGGAGCCGCATGCCGCGTCGCCGGTCTGCTCGCAATCTCTGCGTCCACCGTCTTGCGCTCGCGCAGGTAACGGCGCAGCACCGCATTGATGAGTCCCGAGGCTCGCACCGCGTCGGTAGCCTTCGCGGTTTGCACCGCCGCGTCGACGACCGCATATTGCGGGCTGCGATCGTCCTCCAATTCGTAGAGCGCGACCGACAAGATCGCCCGCACCAGAAAGTCGAGCGACCGAACCGGCGTGGACAACAGTTTTCCCAAGATCGCCTCGTGGCGAAAGTAGCCACGCACCGCGCCGTAGCTCAACGATCGCACCGAGGGCGTGAGCTTCGAGTCCGCGCCGACCAGCGCATCCTTCAATGCCGCGTCGAGCGTCACGCCTTCGCGCAGCACCCGCGCCACGGCGTGTGCGGACAGGGAACGGGCGCTGGCGGCCGGCTTGCTCATGAATTCGCCGGTGGAGTCGTAAATCCTGCGCCGTCGAGCCGATGTCCCCGCAGAAAGTCGGCGGCCGGTAAGGGCTTGCGGCCGGCGAGTTGCAATCGATGTATGCGCAGGACCCCGCTGCCGCAGATCACATCGATGCCTTCGCCGGTTGCGCTGAGCACGGCGCCCACAGGCGTGCCGGCGCCGGGCGCCGCGCTGTTCATGGCAGGCGCTTCCAGGGGCTCGGCCTCCCAAATTCGCAGCTGCTCTCCATTGAAACGAGTCTCAGCCATGGGCCAGGGATTGAATGCGTGCACTTGGCGGAAAATTTCCTCCGCGCTGCGCTGCCAATCGATCAGCGCCTCGCGCTTCTCGATCTTTTGAGCGTACGTGACCCCCTCTGCAGGCTGAGCCGTTTCGCGCATTGCTCCCCTGGCCAAGCCATCTAGAGTCTCGGCGATAAGATCGGCGCCCATCATGGCGAGCCGGTCATGCAGCGTTTTGGCCGTATCGCTCCGTTCGATGGCCGTGGTAGCCGAGGTCAGCATGGGACCGGTATCGAGGCCCGCCTCCATACGCATGATGGTCACGCCGGTGATCCGGTCTCCCGCCAGGACGGCTCGCTGAATGGGCGCCGCGCCGCGCCAGCGCGGCAGGAGCGAGTCATGGATATTGATGCAACCCCACCTCGGCATCCCCAGCGCCTCGCTCGGAAGGATCAGCCCGTACGCCACCACCACCAACGCATCGAGGTCTGCGTCGCGCAGTGGCGCCCGCGCCTCGGGCGACTTGAAGCTCGAGGGTTGGTGCACGGCCAATCCGAGCTCGAGGGCACGGCGCTTGACGGGGCTCAAATGCAATGCTCGACCGCGGCCCGCGGGGCGATCCGGCTGGGTGAACACGGCGCAGATCCTATGCTGAGCAGCCAGACGGTCCAAAGCCGGAACCGCGAAGTCAGGCGTGCCGGCGAAGCCCAGCCTCAAGGAAGGAGATGCGCTCAAGCCTCAAAGAGCCGGCGCGTGAGCGCGTGAATCGCTGCCTGTGGATCGTTGTTTACGCTCTTTTTCCAAGCGCCGCCGGATCAAGGTGCGCTTCAGCTCCGAGAGGTAATCGACAAATAGCTTGCCTTCGAGATGATCCATCTCGTGTTGGATACAGACGCCCAACAAGCCCTCCGCATCCATCTCGAAGGGTTGCCCGTCGCGCCCCAGGGCCCGCACCCGGATGCGCGTCGCGCGCGATAACTTGTCGTAAATGCCGGGCAGCGACAGGCATCCCTCCTCGCCGGGACCCTCGCCCTCCTTGCTGAGAAGCTCGGGGTTGATGAACACCAGCGGCCGGTCTCGATTCTCGCTGACATCCAGCACGATCACGCGCTTGTGCACGTCCACTTGAGTTGCGGCAAGGCCCACGCCATTGGCCGCATACATGGTTTCAAGCAGGTTATCGATGAATTGACGCATTGCGTCATCGACGACCGTGACCGGGGCCGCCTTCTTTCGAAGCCTAGAGTCCGGATACTCGAGAATTACGAGCTTTGTCATGGGAGTTATGAGAGCAATATCGTGTTTTTGGCTGAGGAATGTTGCTAAAGTTCCGCCGCTGCTTAACTTAATGCCCCACGCAGCTACGTCGCTGGCATTGGGCAAACGGCAAAAACGGGCGATACGTCCCAGTCTTGAGCGGCAGGACGGAAGTATACCAGTCAGTCTGCAACCATAGGCTGACTCAAGGGAGCGAACGAATGCAAGGTCATCATTTTCTAGGCCTATTACTCTCAGTTGCGGTGGTCGCAGGATGCCACACCCAAGGACCGAGACGAGAAGCCCCG
Organism: Gammaproteobacteria bacterium; assembly: GCA_028293775.1. The sequence goes on along the minus strand of JAQGOD010000033.1, from coordinate 2,895 downwards.
GCACCCGTGGTATCCAACGAGTCCACCGAGGAAGGCACGGTCGTGGGCGACGATAAGACGGCCATGGAAGCAGCCGTCGAAGGCGGCCCATCGCGCACCGAATCCTCCGAGGTGCCTCGCAACGGCAAAGGCCCGGTCCTCGCCGACAACGCGCCCGACAGCTACGTCGTGAAGAAAGGCGATACGCTCTGGGGCGTCGCCAAGGTCTTCCTGCGCGATCCCTGGTATTGGCCGGAAATCTGGCAGGTCAATCCGCAGATCAAAAATCCTCACTTAATTTATCCGGGCGATACCCTACGATTGGTGTTCATCGACGGCCGGCCGCAAGTCGTGATGCTGCAACGTGGAGATACTGCTCGGGTTGAGCCGCGCGTCCGCAGCCAGCCGCTGGAATCGGCCATTACCACCATTCCTTACGCGACCGTCGCCGCGTTCATGTCCAAACCCTCGGTTTTGGAGCGGGACCAGATCAAGCACGCACCCTACTTGCTCGCCACGCGCGATTTGCATGTGGTCATGTCGGAGGGCGACACGCTGTATGCGAGAGGTTTTACCAGCCCTGCCGAGCTCGGTACTCATTACAACGTGATTCGCGTCGGCGATCCGCTCATCGACCCCGATGATCATCGCCTCTTGGGCTACGACGGCATCTTCACGGGATCCGGTCACGTCACTCGACAGGGTGATCCCACTACTCTCGTCATGACCGAGTCGACGCGCGAGTCCCGAGCGGGAGACAAACTGATTCCCGGCGGCGTCGATGTGCCGCTCGATTTCATTCCGAGCGCGCCGCGGACCACGACCAACGGGCGCATCATTGCTGTTTCCAACGGCGTGACCGTCATCGGGCAGTACGAAGTCGTGGTGGTCAATCGCGGAGCGCGCGATGGCCTCGCACCCGGCAACGTGCTGGGCGTGTTCGATACGGGGCCGATCGTGCGCGACACGGACAAGAAAGGATTTTTCAATCTCGACAGGCTGGGGGCGGAGAAAGTCGCTCTGCCCTCCGAGCGGACCGGCACGTTCATGGTGTTCAAGACCTTCGACAACATCAGCTACGGGCTCATCATGGAAGCCACCAACCTGATTCGCGTCGGGGACAAGGTCCAGAATCCGTAAAGTGGCATCGCGGGCGAATCTCTACGTTTCGGCCCGATAGTGCGCTGAACAGCGTGCCCCCGCCGGGCGACAATCGGCTCGATGCAACGAGCCGAGGAGCTGTTCGCGTGGATGGCGCTGTCGCGGGCGCCCGAGCTTGACGTCTCCAGCCTCTCCCCGGCACTGGAATCGTTGGGTGGCCTCCCTGGCTTGATCAATGCCTCGGACGCCGCGCGCCGCTGCGCAGGAATCTCACCCGCTGCGAGCGAGTTCCTCTCTTGCTTAGGCAGGAGCCCGAGCTGCGCGGAGCGCGCCTGGGCCGAAGCGGCCAATCATCATCTCGTCCCTTTCACCGACCCACGCTATCCGGCCTCACTGTGCGCGCTTGAACACCGGCCCATGGCGCTGTATGTCGTAGGCAATGCCGAGATCCTGAATGATCCGCAGCTCTCCATCGTCGGCAGCCGCAACCCCACGCCTGCCGGCCGCGACATCGCATTCGAGTTCGCCGAATCCTTGGCGGCGGTGGGGCTCGGCATCACCAGCGGGCTTGCCGAGGGCATCGACAGCGCCGCTCACCGCGGCGCCCTGGCCGCGCAAGGAATAACCATTGCGGTGCTGGGGTCCGGCCTCGACGTCATCTATCCCAGAAACAACTTGGCCTTGAGCGAGGACATCAGTTGCCGGGGCGCCGTCATCAGCGAATTCCCGCTGGGCACGCCGCCTCGGCGCCGAAATTTCCCGCAACGCAATCGCATCATCGCCGCAATGAGCCTGGGCACTCTGGTGATCGAAGCCGCGCGCCGCAGCGGCTCCTTGATTACGGCCCGGCTCGCCGGTGACCATAATAGGGAACTGTTCGCCGTTCCCGGCTCCATCCACAACCCCTTGAGCCGCGGCTGTCACGAACTCATCCGCCAGGGCGCAAAATTGACCGAAAGCGTCGCTGACATATTGACCGAGTTGAACTTTTCCGAGTTTTTTCAACGCTTGCGCACTGCATCGGAAGGCCCCCCAAAGCCCCCAGGCATTGAGGCGGGCATGGACAAGGCACACAAAATCTTGTTAGATGCGCTCGGCTTTGATCCCGCGGACCTCGATGTATTGGTCGTCCGTACCGGATTCAAACCAGAAGCCGTGTCCTCGATGATGCTAATCCTCGAGCTCGAAGGCCACGTTCAGGCCGCCCCCGGCGGCCGTTACTCCCGAGTCGTTAGGAGCCGGAGGTGAAAGATAACGTTCTCGATCTACTCATCTATCTCTTCGAGAATTATATGAGTGCCGACGATGAGCCTCGGCCGGATCGAAATACGCTGAAGCTCGAATTGGACAAGGCTGGATTCGCTGAACCCGATATTGAACGGGCTCTGGAATGGCTTGATGGGTTGTCCGGTGAACAGCTCGGTAAAGTGGCCGAAGCCACGGCGCGGGCCGTGCGCGTGTTCAGCAGCCAGGAGCTGGTACGGCTCGACACGGATGTAAGAGGTTATTTGATGTACTTAGAAAACGTGCGGATACTCTCGGGAACGGAACGGGAGCTGGTGATCGACCGCTTGATGGCGCTCGAAGCCGACGAAATCGATATCGAACAAGTGAAATGGGTCGTGCTGATGGTGCTGTTCAGCCAGCCCGGCCAAGAGTCCGCCTACGCTCAAATGGAAGACCTGGTCTTCGAAGAGCGCACCGACGCTTTGCATTAGGCTCCAGACCGACTTTGAGCAGCAATCTCGTTATCGTGGAATCGCCTGCCAAGGCGAAGACCATCAAGAAGTACCTCGGCAAGGATTTCGAGGTGCT
>JAQGOD010000512.1 GCA_028293775.1 Gammaproteobacteria bacterium | reverse complement strand
CGCGGCGTAATCGGCCACCAATGCGGGCGACTCCGAATAGCTCTCATACGACCGACCCCACCTCACGTCGCGCGCCACGGCGACGGTAGGTGCGAAGGTCCAGTCGATTCCCACGGCCGACACTTCTGCCGCGGTTGCTTGCCCGATCTTCAGCATCAATTCCGGATCATGGGTAGCGCCCAATCCGACGTTGTGAGGAAAAATAGTCGCGCCCAGCAACTTGGCGTTTCCATGCACCGCATCGATCGCAAACAGTATTGGAATCGCTCGGTGCGAGGCCCCGTTATTGAGCGATTCGCGATGAAAGTCATCGACTAGTTTGAGCCATGCCTGTGCCGTGGTACGAGCGTTATTGCCGGGAGCGGCATTTCCGCCTGCCAAGATCGAGCCCAATTTGTAGGTGCGCAAATCGGCCGGTGAGATCGATGCGATGTCCGCCTGGATCATTTGGCCGATTTTTTCCTCCAGACTCATCTGAGCAAGAAGTTGTGCGACCTGAGCCTCGACCGCGGCAATCTTTGGCGCATGCACGCCCTCGGGCCAAATGTCAGGATGTGGAATAATCGGCGACGGCGTGAGATCCGCGGATCGGACGGAAAAAGCTGATAAGAGCAGGGCGGCAACCAGAGTCGATGTGGAACAGCGGGACAACGTCATCTCCATTGGGCGATTTGCCTTTGCACTGGCCAACGCGCCACCAAGGGTTGCTAAGGGGTTGTTATTACTGAAATTACTTATGATTGAAGGCCCAATCAGCGACGGCCGGCGCCCCCGAATGCGCTGCAGCTTACAGGATTAGAGACATAAATGTCAGCGCTGTCAATTGGGCCTCTCGCGATCGATAGCGCTGCTTCCCCGTTGCTCACCGTACTCGATTGGCTCGTGGTCGGAATTTACGTCACGGGACTGGTGCTGCTCGGTGTGCTCATGTCGCGGCGCCGTATCGGCCCGGTTGATTACTTCCTTGCCTCGCGCGCCACGCGTTGGCCTGCCATCGGTCTTGCTTTATTTGCTTCCAATATGTCATCCACCGCCTTGGTCGGCCTCGCGGGCGGTGCCTATGCGATCGGCATATCGGTATACAACTACGAGTGGAGCGCCAATTTGATACTGGTGTTTTTCTGCGTATTTCTCCTGCCTTTCATCATTCGCAGCCAGACCTTCACCATGCCCGAGTTTCTGGAACAGCGTTACGATCGCCGGGCTCGCCTGCACTTTGCGTTGCTCACGTTGTTTCTGAATATTTTCGTCGATTCAGCTGCAATTCTTTATAGCGGATCGCTGGTAGGTCAACTGTTGCTGCCTGGCTGGCCGCTTTGGCTGATCGTAACGGCGTTGGCAGGGGCGGCAGGGCTATACACGGCTCTCGGTGGGTTGCGAGCCGTGATTTACACCGAAGCGGTGCAAGCGGTCGTGCTGATTGCCGGAGCGCTGCTCATTTCCATCGGCGCATTTAGCCGCGCGGGTGGTTGGCATGCAGTAATGAGCTCGGTGGATCCGGCATTTACCTCACTGATCAGACCCTCTCACGATCCCGGCGTGCCATGGCCGGGATTGGTGTTGGGGATTCCGCTATTGGGATTTTATTACTGGTGTACCAATCAATCGATCGTCCAACGGGTGCTGTCGGCCAAAAATATCGACCATGCCCGGTGGGGCGCGCTGTTTGCCGGAATGCTGAAGCTGCCAGTGCTGTTTTTGATCGTGCTGCCAGGTATTTGCGCCTTGGTTCTTTTCCCAAATCTGCCGCGGCCTGACATGGTGTACCCGAATCTGATCTTGAGGGTGTTGCCTGCGGGGCTCGTGGGCCTAGTGGTGGCCGGATTCATTGCAGCGACGATGGTGTCGATTTCTTCGATGCTCAATTCGGCATCGACGCTCATTACCATGGATGTGATCAAGCACTTCAGGCCGCTGCTCTCGGACGTACATGTGGTTCGCATCGGCAGGCTGAGCACGGCTATCCTCTTGGTGGTGGCCGTGGCCTGGGCACCGCAACTGCTGCGCTTCCCCTCGCTGTGGCAGTACTTGCAGGCGGTGCTGGCGTACGCCGTACCCCCGGTCGTTGCCGTGTTTCTGCTAGGCATGTTCTGGCGCGGCGCCAATGCGCATGGCGCGGCGGCGGCCATGCGCTGGGGTTCGGTATGCGGCTTCAGTTTGTTCCTGGTGAATGTGGTGTTCGGCTGGACGCATTTTCATTTTCTCTTCGCGGCGCCCATCCTCACGTTGCTCGACATTGCCATTCTCGCCGCAGTGAGCGTGACGAGAGCGGAGCAGGTCTCCGATGCCGGCCGGGCCACCATGTGGACACTCGACTTCAGCCGCGCTGAACGAGTGCGCCTGCGGCAGACGCCTTTTTGGCAGGACTACCGCATTCAGGCGGCACTGCTTTTGGTGCTGACAGCCGCAATTGTCTTCATCTTTCGGTGACTCTCGACAGAGACTGAAGCTGGGGACCGTCATGATCCCAACGCAGCAAGCTGCCCTGATCGTACCAATCGCCCAGCACGATGCGGGTTCGAGGCCGGCCATCGACCTCCAGTGCATGGATGGCGGGGCGGTGCGTATGGCCGTGCAAAAGTGTCGAGGTTCCCGCCGCGCGCAGCGCCAGCGCGACGCTGTCGGGATTCACATCGGTGATGGAGTGTTGCATCGCTTGGGTGTGGGCTTGGCTGCCGGCTCGCGCCGCACCCGCGAGTGCGCGGCGCGCGGCAATCGACAGGGCGAGGAATTGCCGTTGCCAATCGGCGTCCCTGACGGTGGCTCGCAGGCGCTGGTAGGCGCGATCGTCTGTGCATAATGCGTCGCCGTGCATCACCAGGACCGGCTCCCCATAGAGCGTGATGAGCAGCGGATCCGGCAGCAACTGTGCGCCGCTCGCCTCGCAGAATTGCCGCGATAATAGAAAATCGCGGTTGCCGTGCATGACGAAGCAGGGCACCCCCCGCGATGTGAGCGTGCGCAGCCCGGCGATTGCCGCCGATTGGGCAAGGTCCGGCGCGTCATCGCCGATCCAAGACTCGAACAGATCTCCGAGGATGTAAAGCGCCTCGGCGTGTCGGGCCTCGGTCTGCAAAAACGCTAAAAATTGCTCGAGAATTGCCGGCCGGCTGGC
>JAQGOD010000508.1 GCA_028293775.1 Gammaproteobacteria bacterium | reverse complement strand
GAGATTCAATTCGGGCTGCTGCAGCAAGCGGGTGAAGTGCGTGGGGACCCCCATATAAACGGTTGCGTCCCGCAAATGCGCCAAAACGTCCGCGCCATCGAACTTCGGCAACAGCAGCAGGCTCGCTCTGGAAACCATCACGGTGTTGATGGCAACGAACAGCCCATGAATATGAAACAACGGCAAGGCGTGCAAAAGTACATCGCTTTCGGAAAAGCGCCAAGCTTCGGCCAGCGCGAGTGCATTCGAGGCGAGGTTGGCGCGGGTCAGCATCGCGCCTTTCGAGCGCCCAGTGGTGCCGGACGTGTAGACGATGGCCGCGGTCGAGTTCGGATCGAGTCTTACGCAGCGGAAATCCGCGGCGCAGCTGCCGGCCAGGTCGGCCAGTGACCCATCTCCGCTTGTCCCCAGCGTCTCGACATGGCTCACACCCGCTTGCTTCGCAAGCGGTTCAATCTCGCTGAGGTCGCCCGGCCGAACGATGGCGACTCGAGGCTGCGAGTCGCGCAGAAAATACTCGACTTCGTTCGACGTATTGGCAGCGTTGATGGGCACAAATATCGCCCCCAACCTCAGGCACGCGACATACAGGAGCACTGCTTCGGGCGACTTGTCCACCTGCGCCGCCACCCGGTCTCCCGGCACCACACCGCGCGCGCTCAACGCCGAGGCGAGGCGCCCGGACTCCTCACGCAGCTCCGCATAGCCGATGTCTCGGCCCTCCGGAGTTCGCAAAAACAAACGGTGCGGGAGGTGAGCGGCCTCCTCGATCCAATCGCTTGGATCCTTCCAACGTGCCATGACGGCATGATGCCATAGAGCCGCTCAGCCCGTCGTCAGCCGTCTCCAGATGGGTACCACAATCGTATCGTCGAGCCCGGCATCTTTCGCCGTTGCCAACGCTTCCTCAGAAGTGATCACGTTTTGAGTATGCAGCAGCGATAAGGTCCCGAGCAGCTCGCCCGCGCAAAGTGCCATAGTCAGTTTTTCTTGCGGCGACTTTTCGATAGCCGCAATGAGACGCGGGGAAGTCTCCCAATGCAGCGCGATCCGCAGCGCCACTTGCGGGCCGAGCGCCGCGGTCAATGCCACGCACAGGGTTGGATTCGGCGCCATATCGGGGCGGCGCGAGTAGGCATCCAGCGTCGCACCGTAAACCACCAAGGGTCCCAGTGCGCTCAGCAAAATAACTAACTGCGCCTCAAAACGATCTTGGGGGTGAATATTAAACGCGTACATCTCCGCGGCACGTGCGGCGCGTTCGGTGCGCTCCCATAACATCCGCGGGAAGCGCGGGAAGTTGGTACGCGTGGCTCGAAATACCGGCTGCAGCATGGCAGTTGCAATCAGACCGCGCAGCGCATCGACGCCGAGAACGACGATTGCGCGTTGGATGGTTTCGATCGGCTCTGGTGCGATTCGATAGAGTGAAGAATTGGCGAGCCGCAGTACATCGGAGGCCAATACCGGATCGTGCGCGATTATTCGGGAAAGCTTGTTCGGCGCGGCTCCGGGATCATCCACGGCGCGCATCAGCTGCGGCATCAAGGTGGGCCGACGGGGAAAATATTTCGGATCCGGGGACTCGGCTTCGAGGACCTTGGAAACGGAATCTCGGATTTCGACATCCACAAGTTCTAGGTATTGGGCTTCAGAAGGCGCGGCAAAGGCAAGCTTCCACAATCGCTCCGTCACCAAGCTGTTTGCCAGCTCGACTCCCGCTCCTTGAGGCGCGGGCGCGACACCGCGCTCCGGCTTGTTGGTGTGCCCTGTTCCCGGTGTGCCGGCCGCCGACGCCCGGACACGATAACGCCGGAACACGGCCCATGCACCGATTCCAATCAGCACGCTCGCGATCACGATGGCGGCGACAAGCATCCGTTTAATATCAGTAGTGAGGAGGGCGTTCCGAATCTGCCGAGCGCATTTCGGGGGACGCGGCGAGCTCAATCCTGTCCGTCAGGGCGCGAATTTTGGCCTCAAGCACCTGGATCTCTCCGTGCTGTCGAAATACCACCTCGCCGAGCTCGGCCATTGCGCGCTCGAGATAGGCGATCTTCGACTGCACCTCTTCCAGCGCATCCTGGGACATGCGTTAACGCTTCGCGCCGTAAAATAGGTAGTCGGCAGAATAGGAGGCGCGCAGCTGCTGACCGGACTGCTCCGGGCGGCACACAACGGCGGGGGCGTTGCCGCCGACCGTGTTCAATCGCTGTATGTACTGAGCACGCGTGAATACTCCGCGGCCTGACGTGGCCTTGGCGCGAAGCAGCAGCCACGGAATGGCGTTCGGCGTGGGGCTCTCCTGATGGGCTACCACTTCGCCGATGACCTTACTGCCATCGTTGGCTTCCCAGGTTGGCCCTGCATAGTGCCTGCCGAAATTCTTGCCTCGTTTCGTGAACAAAGTGGCTTCGGGTTGCTTGAATACCCATTCGAACTGCGAGTCACCCTTGGGCTGGCACTGATAGATCTGCACCCCCGTCGCATGTAGCTGCACCACGAGCTCATGACCTGGGGGCACGCGCAGCGGGCCTGGCACCGATGGCGCGGTAGCGCATCCAACCGCGACCATGCACACCGATATAACAAACATTCGCGCGAACGAATTGAACCTCATGTGCCCTCCGCCTGTGGGACCTTCGTTAGGTCGCATTATGTCAGCGTACGCCTGACGAGTGGCGCTTAAGTGCGCTATTGTGTGCGGATCATGCTACGAAAGCCTCAGCGGCGCGTACTCGTCATCGACGTCGGCGGCAATCATGTAAAGGCCCGCGTATCGGGCCGCCGCGAGATGCGCCAGTTTGAATCGGGTCCCACCATGACGCCCCGCCAGATGGTTACGGGTGTGCTGAAGCTCATTGGGGATTTGAAATATGACGTGGTATCAATTGGATATCCCGGTGTCGTTGTGCACGGCAAGATCGTGACCGAGCCTTACAATCTTGGGCGCGGGTGGGTGGGTTTCGATTTTCGTAAGGCATTTGGCCGACCCGCTATGGTGATGAATGATGCCGCCATGCAGGCCATCGGCAGCTACGAAGGCGGCCGTATGCTCTTCTTGGGCTTGGGCACCGGCTTAGGTTCGGCCCTGATTGTCGACGGCACCGTCGCCCCTATGGAACTCGCCCATCTGCCCTTTAAGCGCGGCCGAAGCTACGAAGATTATGTAGGCGAGCAAGGGCGCCGCCGCCTGGGTGCCAAAAAATGGCGCCGGGCGGTAAACGATGTGGTGGAGCAGTTGAGCAAGGCGTTGGAAGCCGACTACGTCGTCATTGGCGGCGGCAACGCCCGCAAGCTGAAAAAGATGCCAGAGACTGCGCGCCTCGGAAATAACGACTTTGCGTTCTTAGGCGGCTTTCGAGTTTGGCGGCCCGGAGGCCCGCGGATCTAAGCTCATTTCGCCCGGCGCATTTCAAATCCCAATCGCGGAAAATGCACCACGACTTTCCCCGCGCGAACATCTTCCCGCGCGATTGATATGCGGTTCTTGGTGGCCCCATACAATGTCCCATCGATCGGCTCGGTGCCGGTGTCGGTTGCGGCCACGACGACTTTCTCCCCCACGCAAATGCCATGCGAGTCACCGCTGGTCCCTACGGAGGGTTCGGCCGTGGCGTCGCGAGCGACGCTGATCGCAGCGGCGCCGCTCAGGCTCTCGATCGTGCCATGGCCAAACGCGGACACGCGCGCCCTCCATCCTTTCAGCGCAGGAAAGGACTCAAGAATCGTGGCCACCGGACCGCCGCGCAGGACGAACCACAAGCTGTGATAGATCGAGAAATCGGCAATGCTCGCGACGGCCCCAAAAAAGAAGCCTTGTTTGCCCAGCATTTCTTCGAGACGCTCTAGATACAGCGCAAAAGCAGCGGTGGCCTCGGCGGGCCGCATGCGCGGAATGTTGGCACGAAAGGCGTTTCGGTCGTCGCCAAAAGCCTTGACGGTATCGGGAGGCACGCCCTCGAACATCACGGCGAGACCAGCCGGCTGCAAAGTAAACGGAACTGCCGTCCAAAAGAACGTCGAGTCGGCCCATTGGGCCAGAGTGCGCGATGCTGCGGCGATACCCTCCGGATACAGAGTCGGCCGCGGCGCCTCGGCCTCGATCACATCTGCGATCAGCGCGGTGTCGCAATAAATATCCGCGCCGATTTGCATCACCGGCGTCTTGCGATAGCCGCCGGTGAGTGCCGTCAAGTCGGGTTTGGGCATCACATTGGGGATGATGACCGAGGACCACCGCAGCCCCTTGAATCCGAAAATCAGGCGGATCTTCTCGGCGAAAGGCGAGAAGGGATAGTGATGCAAAATGAGCTGTTTCATGAGACTTGAGGCTTGAAACTTAGGCTGGCGTTTCAGATTTAAAGTATTTGAATGTTCCCATCGACTTCGCGATCAGACGGTTATTGGTATCGCGTACCTCGCCTTCGCAGAACGCCATCGTGGTCGAGCGATGAAACGCGTATCCCGAAACCAACAAGCGCGAACCCGCTTTCGCGGGTTGCAAAAAGCTGGTCTTCATCTCAACGGTGACTCCGCCTCCGGCACCTTCCATCAGCGAGCGGCCGGCGACAGCCATCGCCACATCGAGAAGCGACATAAGCACTCCGCCGTGCGCGACCGACCAGCTGTTGAGATGCCAGGGTTCAAGATCGAGCGCCACCACGGAACGCCCGTCCGATGCGCTGATGAATTCGACGCCAAGTTCCTTGATGAAGGGAACGTTGAGTCGAAATGCCGGCGCTTGAGTCACACGAAACCGTACCTTGAGCCCTAGAGGCTGTCAATGAATGGATGCCAATCCGCGCAATGCGCGTTACTGGCACAATGAGATTCATGGGTACCGGTGCTGCGAATATTGTGCGATTCATCAGTCTGCTCCTGGCATCGGTGCTGATCGCCTTGCCGGGGAGTTGGGCGGCTTTGGCCTTGTGGTATCAAGGGCCGGCCGGACAGCCTGTGAAAGCCGCTGTGGTCGCGCTGTGGACGTGCCTTCTGGTAGGCGTGTTGATTGCACTCTGGCAAGGTCGGGCCGTCATCGCCTTGGCGTTCTTTGTAACGGCATTTCTCGCCCTGATTTTTTGGTGGTATCACATTACACCCTCCAACGATCGCTCGTGGGCGGACGATGTTTCCCGCATCACTTCCGGCACGATCGAGGGCAACTTGGTCACCTTGCACAATGTGCGCAATTTCGATTGGCGCACCAATGAGGACTACGAGCAGCGATGGGAAACACGTGTCTACGACCTGACCAAGCTTAATTCGGTCGACATGATCATGTCGTATTGGAACGGCTGGGCGATCGCGCACATGCTGATATCGTTCGGCTTCGAAGACGGTGAGCACGTGGCTTTCTCCGTGGAAGTAAGGCGTCTAAAGGACAAAACCTATTCGGAGATCGGCGGTTTTTTCAAGAACTATGGGCTGAGCATCATTGCGGCGGATGAGCGCGATGTGATTCGAGTACGTACCAATGTTCGCGGCGAGGACGACTATTTGTATCGCGTCCGCATGCCGCAGAGCGCAATGCGCTCTCTGTTTCTCGGATACGTCGAACAGGCCAGCCGCTTGGTCGGCCAGCCGCGGTTCTACAACACCATTACAGTCAATTGCACGACGCTCGTCTATCACATGATGAAAAGAATCGTCGGCTATCTGCCTTGGAGCTATCGACTGCTGTTCACCGGATACCTGCCCGCCTATGTTTACCAGGTTGGCGGACTTGATCAGCGCTTCACGCTCGAGGAGCTGCGAACGCTCGGCAGGATCACCGAGCGCGCGAAACAGTCCGGCCGCAGCGAAAGCTTTTCAGAGGATATCCGCCGCGGCATTCCAGCCATCGACGTTGCGAGGCTCAGTGCAACGGCGTAAAACCGTAGTGCTTAAACGCAATGTCGCCGGCCGGCCCGCGAATGTATGCCAGAAATCCGGCCGCATCGGGCTTGGCGCCGACGGTCAATGCAAGCGGATAAACGATGGGCATGTGACTGGCCGCGGGAAACACATCGACGACACGCACGCCCTGGTCGATGAGTGCATCGGTTGCGTACACAATGCCGAGTGCGGCTTCGCCGCGATCGACGAACGCGAGCGCCGAACGCACGCTATCTGCGCGAACTAGCCGAGGCGCAATTTCATCCCACACGCCGAGTTTGGCCAATGCTTGGTGCGCATAACGGCCCACCGGCACGGAATCCGGATCGCCTGTCGCCAATCGTCCCTTTCCCAATGCCGCGGCGAGCGCAAAGTGCGGCGCGATTTTCAAGTTGACCTTGCTATCCGCCGGCGCAACCAAAACCAATTGATTTCCCAACACGTCGTGGCGCGTCTCGGGCTGAATCAGCTTGCGCGTCTGCAGATAATCCATCCACTCCAAGTCCGCGGAAAAGAACATGTCGGCGCGCGAGCCATTTTCGATTTGACGGGCAAGCGCCGAGCTGGCCGCAAACGAAAAGCGAATCGGAACCAACGAGTCCTTGGTATAGGCATCCCCGAGATCCTGCAACACATTGGTGAGGGAGGCAGCGGCGAATACCGTGATCGATTTCTTCTCCTCATCCGCCGCGCCGGCCTGCAACCCCAAAAAAGCCATCAACAACAGACTTAGGCTAGTTCTTTTCATGGATATTCTTAGTTGTGGGCGAGCACCGGTCGTCCGCTATACAACTCTGGAAAAGTGCGCCTGAAATTCTCGATCTTGGGAAGGTCGTACATCGCGATGTACGGCTGAGTCGGATTGTGGATCAGATAATCTTGGTGGTAGTCTTCCGCCGCATAAAATCCCGTGAGCGGATCGACCCGGGTGGCGATGGGCCGCGGGTACACGTGCGCTTGGTCCAACTGGCTGATATAGGCTTGCGCAATACGCTTCTGGCTCTCATCGGCGTAAAAAATTGCGGAGCGATATTGGGTGCCGACATCAGGCCCCTGACGGTTGACCTGGGTGGGATCGTGCACCACTGAAAATGCGATTTGCAGAATTTGTCCGTAGGAAATGACGGCCGGATCGAACGTGATCTTTACCGACTCCGCGTGTCCGGTACTACCCGAGCTCACGGTCTCATATTGCGCCGTGGATTTTTCCCCGCCGGCGTAACCGGCGACGACTTTTTGCACGCCCCTCGCATGCTCGAACACGCCTTGGACGCCCCAAAAACAGCCGCCCGCCAGTACGGCAGTCTGGGAAGGTCCCGTGCTCTTGGGGTTATCGACCGTAGGCGGCGCAATGATGACCGGCGCTTCCGCCCCGAACAGCGGCGAGTTATACAAACCGGCAGCGATCATCGCTAAGCCGCCAATCAGGCTAA
>JAQGOD010000457.1 GCA_028293775.1 Gammaproteobacteria bacterium | reverse complement strand
ATTTGGTTCCGCACTGCCCCAACTGATGGAAATCACCGAAGGTTTATTCGATGAGTCGTGGATGGCCGTCGTGATGGCATCGAGAAAGCCGGCGTCGGTGTTGGGTGCGAAATACACCGCGATTTTTGCCTGCGGCGCGATCGAACCGACCACTTCGATATCGAGCATCACTTCGCCGTCCGGACCATTTGCCGATCCGGTGGGAGCATTCTGACCGTGATCCACGGACACGGCGATGACACTCGGCGTTGCTATTCCCAATCCTTTGAAATAGGCATCTAGGTCCGCGGGACGGAAACCTCCGCCGAGTTCTATCAGAGCCACGCACTGACCCGCCCCGGTGCTCGTCGGAAATGCATACAGGGAAGCCACTTGCGGCGGTGTAAACGATGCGGCGGCACTGACAGCCGGACGCATTCTGAAGTGCGGCGCCGCCTGCGGCCTGTTGTCCAGACCTAAGACGGCCTCGACCACGCCGCTCAAGTCGGACGGCAACTCGATGCCGCCGGTTCGGCCTCGGTAACTGCAGCTGTCGTGATGCATTTGCTTGAGTTGAACATTGAACGCCGAACAGAACTGGGCCACCGTTCCGGAGAGAATTACCGTTCTCCTCGCCGCGTGCTCCTCAACCACTTTCAATCCTTGCGCTTCGGCGAAGGCGCGCACCTTGCCGAGATCGGCGGGATCCGCACCGTGTTGCTGCGCAAATTCCTCGCGGCTCAAAATGGGAGCGCCGCTTCCTCTTTGCGCAAGCTGCGCTACGCGCTTGCTCAACTCCGCGCGGGCGCGCGGCCGCACGAGCACGGTTACTTCCAGCCGTTCCGTAGGATCGGCCGGCGCCACCACACGTGCGCCAGGCAGGGCAATTCGCTCGCTGCCTTTTAAAGGGATCTTTGCCATGATTTCCTCCCGACCAAGCGAGGAGCGACGATTACGCGGCGGCGGAAACCGGCCGACGGGCAAACCAACCAAACAACAGAATGCCGCAATAGCACGCCGCGGGTACCACAAGCGCTTGCTTCAAACCCCAGATGTCGGCGGCATTTCCCGTCAACAGGGGCACGATGGCGCCCCCGACGATGGCCATGCAAATCACTCCCGACCCCTCAGCCGCACGCCGGCCCAATCCCTCGTTCGCCAGCGAAAAGATGGTGGGAAACATGATGGAATTGAACAAGCCGATTGCAAGCAAACACCAGCCCGAGAGGGGTCCGACGGTATTGGCCGAAATCAGCAGCAGCGCAATCACGCTCCCGGCGACGCATGCCAATACCTTGCCCGGCGAGAAGAGCCGCAGCACATAGGCGCCGATAAATCGGCCTACCATCGCACCGCCCCAATAGAACTGCAAATGTTTGCCCGCGGTCGCCGCGTCGATACCCATGGTGGTCGGCTGCATCAGATAGTTCACGATGATGGAGCCGATCGCCACTTCACCACCGACATACAGAAAAATGCACAGTGTGCCGAACGCAAATCGCGGCCGGGTCAAAAGATTGAAGGCCTGGAGGATGGGTGTGTGCAGAGCCGGCACTTCGACCAGCGCCTTGCGGCGCAGCCACACCACCGCGGCGAGAATCGCCAGCGCAATGGCAAGGCCCACATAGGTATGGGCAATGACGCGGCTCTCGACGCTGCGAAAGGTATCCAGCGCGGCCCCGGACAATGTTTTCGGATCGACGGTTGCCAGCGTTCCTAAAATTAGAATCGACCCTACGTACGGAAAAATAGTCGTGCCGAGAGAATTGAACGCCTGCGCAAAGGTCAATCGGCTGCTCGTCGTCTCGGGCCGCCCCAACATGGAAATCAAGGGGTTAGCGACCACCTGCACCGTCGTGATGCCGGAGGCCAGCACAAATAGAGCCACCAGAAACAATCCGAACATGCTGTGTGACGATGCCGGTACGAACAGCGCACAACCGGCCGTCATGGTCAGGAGGCCGACCACGGCGGAACGCATGTAGCCAATGCGTTTCACCAACGCCGCCGCCGGAATTGACATAACGAAGTACGCGGCAAAAAAGGCCGATTGCACCAGCATCACTTCGCCGTAGGAGAGCGTGAAGAGTTCCTTCAGCTTCGGCACCAGGACATCGTTCAAGCTGGTGATGCCGCCGAAAGCGAAGAACAAGATGAAGACAAACGCCTGCAGGTCCGGCGCGTAGGTGGCCTGGCCCTGGCTGAAATCGCGCGGGTTCGAAGAGGCGATTTGCATCAGGCGAAGGGGTTTTGGCGAATGATGGTCTGATCGCGGTCCGGGCCGGTCGAGATCATGGTGATCGGCACGCCTACCAGCGCCTGCAGGCGCTCCAAATAACTCCGGGCGTTCGCCGGCAAATCCTTATATTCTTTGATGCCCACGGTGCTCTCCCTCCAGCCTGCCATGTCCTCGTAGACCGCCGCGCATTCTCCGAGGCTCCCCGAGAGCAGCGGCGGGGTCGAGGCAATGCCCGCGTCGGTCTTGTAACCGACGCAAACACGGATCGTGTCCAAGCCATCCAGCACGTCGAGCTTGGTCACGCACAAAAGCGAGCAGCTGTTATGAACGATCGAGCGACGCAATGCAACTGCATCGAACCAACCGCAGCGCCGGCGCCGACCGGTAACCGAGCCGAACTCGTGGCCGACGCGCGATAGGTACTCGCCGGCCTCATCGAACAGTTCAGTCGGAAAAGGCCCCGCGCCGACCCGCGTGGCATACGCCTTGACGATGCCCATCACCTCATGCAGCCGCCTCGGGCCGAGACCCGTGCCCGCAGCGGCGCCGCCTGCCGTCGTCGTGGACGAGGTCACGTAAGGATACGTGCCGAGATCGACGTCCAGCATCGCGCCTTGCGCCCCTTCGAACAGCACGTTGCGGCCATCGACGCTGAGCTGTTCGAGAATGCCGGTCACATCGGCCACCAGCGGCTTCAGGCGTTCACCCAAGGCCAAATTCGACTCCAACACTTGCTGGAAATCCACCGGCGCGGTCTGGAAATAACGCTGCAAGATAAAGTTGTGATAGTCGAGTATCTCGCCGAGCTTGGAGGCGAAGCGTTCGCGATGAAATAGATCGGCGACTCGCAGCGCGCGGCGCGCGACTTTGTCCTCGTAGGCCGGGCCAATGCCCCGCCCGGTTGTTCCGATCGCTTTCTCGCCCTGTGCTTTTTCCCGGGCCTTATCGAGGGCAACGTGTGAGGAGAGGATCAGCGGACAGGCAGGACTGACTCGCAACCGCTCGAATACCGGCACGCCCTGCCCTATCAACATTTCGGCTTCTTTGAATAAAGCTTCGAGCGACAGCACCACGCCGTTGCCGATCAGGCATTGCACATGCGCGTGCAGAATCCCGGAAGGGATCAGCGATAAAACGGTCTTCTTGCCGTCGATGACGAGGGTGTGTCCGGCATTATGGCCGCCCTGAAAGCGCACCACGGCTTGTACTTGATCGGTGAGCAGATCGACGACTTTGCCTTTGCCTTCATCGCCCCACTGCAGGCCGATCACCACCAGGTTCTTACCCATTACGCGCCATCCACAGCAGTGCCAATCCTGCCACCATGCTGATCAGTCCACCCCAGCGAAGTTGCGAGGGTTCGGTTTTTGACAGTTTAGCCATCAGGCGCTGCGCCGCGGCCGGATTGACGAAGGGCAATATGCCTTCGAGCACCAAGTACAGAGCGAATGCGCCGCCTAAATAGCGCGCGAGTTCAGTCCAACCAATATCCATGATGAGTTGCGGTTAGCGCTTCGGGGGCTGAGTGGGCAGCTGAACTTGCGGTTGCGGCTTGTTGAAATACTTGAAGTAGGCACTGTCCGGCGCGATCACCATCATGTCGCCTTGCGTGCCCACCGACTCTCGGTACGATTGCATGCTGCGATAAAAACTGTAGAACTCCGGGTTCTTCGAATAGGACTTCGCATACACCTCGCTCGCCGAGGCATCGCCCTGGCCGCGAGTTTGTCCCGCTTGCCGTGCGGCATCGGCCAAAATCTCGGTTTGCGCCTTGTTGGCTTCGGCGCGGGTGCGCTCCGCCGCTTCCACGCCCTCGGCGCGAAGCTTGGCAGCCTGCGCCTTGAAGTTGGACCGCATGCGATCGAACACGGAGTCCTGAACCTGCTGCGGCAGATCAATCTTGGTGATGCGCACATCCACCAGCTCAACGCCCAGTTGCTCCGCCAGCGGCCGCGCGGTTTTCATCATGGCGTCGGTGAATTCCGTGCGCTCCGCGGTAATGACCTGCTGCAGGGTGCGTTGCGTCACCACGCTCTTGATGCTGTCCTTCACCGTTTCGCCCAAGCGCGCATTGGCAACCTCTTCGGTGCCGCCGGTTGCCTCATAGAATCGGCGTAGATTTTGGATGCGCCACTTGACGTAGAAATCCACATTGAGCTGTTCCTGCTCGCGGGTCAGGAAATGCTCCGACGGGTACATCTGCGTGAGAATGCGCGCATCGTAACGGTTGACTTCGTTGACCAGAGGAATCTTGAAGTGCAGGCCCGGCTTATAGTTCGAATCGACGATTTCGCCGCCCAGGAACTTGATGGCCAGCTGCCCCTCGCTCACCGTAAATAGGCTGGCGCGCACGATCAAAATCACGGCCACCACCGCCAGTAAAATATAGAGCAGTCGGTTTTGCATCAGCGCACTCCACGCGCCCGAGCAGGGTCTTCCATCGGGGTCACTTGGATCTCCGGCAGCCGCGCAGGCGCCACCGTCATTGTGTCGTTAGGGTTGGATATGGATTGCGGTCCCGATGAGATCAGTTTTTCCAACGGCAAGTACAGCATGCTGTTGCTGCCCTTGGTGTCGACGAGCACCTTGCGCGAGTTCTTGTAAACATTTTCCATGGTCTCGAGATACATACGTTCGCGCGTGACGGCGGGGGCATGTTCGTACTGGCTCAAGACCTGATCGAATCGAGATGTCTCGCCCTGCGCCAGAGCGAGCACTTGCAGCCGGTACGCTTCGGCATCGAGCAAGTTTTTCGCCGCTTGCCCGCGCGCCCGCGGCACCACGTCGTTGCGATATGTTTCCGCGTCCTGTTGGTAACGCTGCCGGTCCTTATCCGCCTTGATGGCATCGCGCTGCGCATCCTGCACCGGATCCGGAACGATAACATCGCCTAGTTTGACACTGATGATATTGACGCCCATGTCGTAGTTATCGAGCGTCCGCTGCAACAACACTTTTGCGCGATCCGTGATCGAGGGATCAAAGGCAAGCGCCTTGTCGAGCGAGGCCTGGCCCACCGCCTCGCGCATGGCGCTCTCGCTCACCTGCACCAAAGTTTCCTCGACGTTGTTGACCTTGAACAGGTATTTGCGCGGATCGGGCTTGGTGTACTGAACTGCCGATTTGACTTCGACCAGGTTGGTATCGGAAGTGAGCATCCTGGCATCATCGGTCACGCTGAACTGCTGCGAGACGTTGACGATGCGCTTCGTCTCGATCGGCCAAGGCAGATGCCAGTTGTATCCGGGTCCCGTGGTCTGCACGTACTGGCCGAAGCGTAAAATGACGGCCCGCTCCTGTGCATCGACGCGATACAAGCCGCTGCCGATCCAAACCGCGCCGATAAGCACCAAAATGCTGGTGACGCCCTTGCCGAAGCCCGGGGAATTTTGACCGCTCCCAAGACTGCTGCCGCCGCTGCCGCGCCCGAACAGCGCACTCAGGCGCCGCTGGAAGTTTCGCAGCACATCGTCCAGATCGTTTTGCGATTGCTGGGGTCGGTTCCAGGGATTGCGCTTTTCCCCACCAGGTTCATTCCAAGCCATGAGATATGCCCAATAATAAATAGCCGGGCATTCTAACAGGCGAGCCCGACGGCTACCTAAGAAAGCTTAGGCGACGCGCTGTTCACGAGATCGCGGAGTTTCCACGAGGTTGACGCCTTTGGCACCGGACAATTTGGCGACCTCGGCCAAGTCCAATTCGACTTCCATATCCCAGCTGCCATCGTCGCATTGCTTTTCGGCGCGCACCGCATTGCGCTTGTACAGATCGGATCTGACGGCCGCGGCTTGTAGTTGTAAATGGAAAGTACGCCGGACCTGATTCGGACGCACGGCGTGCGCCATGGCTTCACGCAATAATCCTAGCCCTGAGCCGCTCGCCGCGCAGAGCCAAGCCTGCGTTGCAACCCCGTCGGCTCCGAGAAGGGTGCGAGGCTTATCGCCGCTCAGGTCGATCTTGTTGAACACCAGTAATTCGCGAATTTGGCCGGCGCCGATGCCGCGCAGCACCTCGCGAACTTGTTCGATGCGTTCGTCGCGCAACGGATCACTCGCGTCCACGACATGCAGCAGCAGGTCGGCGTCGCGCGCTTCCTGCAGCGTGGAGCGAAATGCCGCCACCAGTTCGTGTGGCAGGGCGCGAACAAATCCTACCGTATCGGCCAGAACCACCTCGCCGACACCGCCCAGCTCGACGCGCCGTACCGTGGGATCAAGCGTTGCGAACAACTGATCGGCAACGTAGGTCTGCGATCCGGTCAATGCATTGAACAGCGTCGACTTGCCGGCATTGGTGTAACCGACCAGCGCCACCGTCGGTACCGGAACTTCGCGCCTGACATGGCGGCCGGTGTCGCGCTGCCGGTCGAGCTTCTCCAAACGCGATCGCAAGGTGCGGATGCGTTTCGCGATCAAGCGTCGATCGGTCTCCAATTGGGTTTCGCCCGGGCCTCGCAACCCGATACCGCCCTTTTGACGCTCAAGGTGGGTCCACCCCCGGACGAGACGCGTGGACAAATGCGACAGCTGTGCGAGCTCCACCTGCAGCTTGCCCTCGAAGCTTCGGGCGCGCTGAGCAAAGATGTCCAAAATCAACCCGTTACGGTCTAATACTCGACGGCCTGTAAGCTTTTCCAGATTTCGTTCTTGGCTTGGGCTTAAGGTTTGATCGACCAGCACCAAGTCGGCTTCGTTCGCTTCGGCAAAGGCGCGGATTTCCTCCGCCTTGCCCGTGCCCACAAAATATTTGGCATCGGGACGAGCACGCGAGGCGAGCACCGTGCCGACGACAACCGTGCCCGCCGAAGCCGCCAAAGCGGAAAATTCGGCAATGTCGCTCGAATCGACGGGATGCCCAATGCCGACGCCGACCAAAATGGCACGCTCACCGCCTCGCGGGCGTTCAAATAGTTGCAGAGAGCCACCCGCTCATTCGACGATGGCCGGTTCCGTGACTTCGCCGTCCTCGCCGGTCGGCAATCGCACATTGCGCGCCGGTACGACCGTGGAGATGGCATGTTTGTAGACCATCTGACTCACGCTATTTCTCAACAACACGACGAACTGGTCGAATGAATCGATCTGTCCTTGTAGTTTGATGCCGTTCACAAGATAAATTGAAACCGGCACTCTTTCTTTGCGCAGGGCATTCAAAAATGGGTCCTGCAGAGACTGGCCACGGGCCATGGGTAAAGCTCCTTGTTTTTAGAGTCGTTTGTACTGCGTATCACTTCCATGCGGCACGAGGCACATACCTGATTAATGCTAGCACAGCGCAATGGTTCCACGGTTAAAAGGAAGACCCGTTTGCAAAGCCGCTCTCGGACAGTGCCTCAAAAATCGAGCGTGCAACGTTCGGGCGCATAGAATCCAACCAGCGTGCGTCGGTGCGGCGTCGAAGCCACGTCAATTGCCGCTTCGCGAGTTGTCGCGTCGCCGCAATTGCTTGTTCGGTGGCTTCATCTAACGCACTCAACCCGGCCAAGTATCGCCATATCTGCCGATATCCGACCGCGCGCATAGAAGGATGTTCCGGGCCCAAATCGCCTCTTTCGTACAGGTTCCTTACCTCTTCCACGAAACCGGCGTCGAGCATTCCCTTAAATCGCAATTCGATCTTGGTGTGTAACTCGGCGCGTTCAAGGGGCGCAAGCGCAAATTCGATGACATTTACGTCGGTTAATACCGACACGCGGTCCTGTTGCAATTTTGTAATAGTTTCGCCGGTGATACGGTGAACCTCGAGTGCACGTTGGATGCGTTGAGGGTCGTTGGTGTGGATACGCGCAGCCGCCTTGGGGTCGACTTCAGCAAGCGCCTGATGAACCGCGGCCCAACCCAATGCAGCGGCGCTCGCATCGATCTCGGCGCGTACTTCCGGATCGGATTCGGGCAACTCGGCAATACCGCTCGTCAGGGCGTGAAAATACATCATGGTGCCGCCGACCAGGAGCGGTTGGCGGCCGCGCGACCAGATGTCCTTCATCGCACATAGAGCGTCGCGGGTAAATTCACCCACCGAATAGCCCGTTGCGGGGTCGCGGATGTCAATGAGGTGGTGCGGCGTGCGGGCGCGAATGCTCTTGTCCGGCTTGGCGGTGCCGATGTCCATTCCCCGATACACCAGCGCAGAATCGACACTGATGATTTCCAGCGGCAATTGTTCCGTGAGGCGAATGGCCAGCTCGGATTTTCCAGAACCGGTAGGACCCATCAATAAGACCGCAGAGCGGCGATGTGGCGCCGGTAAATTCACCGTCCGCGCAAAAACAGACGATCAAGCTCGCTCATGGACAGACGAACCCACGTGGGGCGGCCGTGATTGCACTGGTCGGCACGCTCCGTGCCTTCCATTTCGCGCAGCAGTGCATTCATCTCCGGCAAGCTCAAGGTGCGCTGTGCACGCACGGCGGCATGACAGGCCATGGTGGCCAGCAAGTGGTTAATGGATTCCTCGACGCGCCGGGAATGACCTGCTTCCAGCAGGTCGGACAAGACATCTCGCACGATGCCCGCCGGATCGCGCCCGGCCAGCAGAGTCGGGATGGCGCGCAATGCCAATTGGTCGGGACTTGAACGCGTTACTTCAAAACCCAAGGCCGCAAATTCCTGTAAGTGCCCTTCCGCCGCGTCCGCCTGCGCCGGCGTAACGTCGAGTATTTCGGGCATCAACAGTTGTTGTTGCGCGGTATCTCCGGCCAAGAGTTTCTTCATGCCCTCGTACATGATCCTCTCGTGCGCCGCATGCATGTCCACCAGTACCAAGCCGTCGGGAGACTGCGCCAGGATGTACACGCCGTGAAGTTGCGCGATGGCATAGCCCAAGGGCGCCTCTGCGGCCGCGGGCATCCGCTGCGGCGGAGCCCAGGCCTCCCGCACTTCGGCGCTCGCAGGGCTCAAGAAGCTTCGATAGGCATCCGCGGCCGCGCGTGGCGGCGCCTCGGGCAATGCGAAGCGCGCCTGCGCCCCTGTGAGCCAGTCGGAAGGCGCGCTGCCGGCGGACTCACCGGAAGGCCGAGTGCCGGCCAGCACTTTTTCCAGGGTGCGAAACAAAAAATCATGCACGCGGCGCGAATCGCGAAAACGCACTTCCAATTTCTGGGGATGCGCGTTCACGTCCACGAAGCGGGGGTCCATTTCCACATACAACAAGTAAGCGCAAAACCTGCCGTGGAATAGCACATCGCGATACGCCAGGCGTGCGGCGCCGATCAGGACTTTGTCGCGCACGAAGCGCCCATTCAGGTAGGTGAATTGCAGGTCCGCCTGGCTGCGCGAGAAAGTCGGCAACGCCAACCATCCGGACAAGCGCAGGGCTTCCGTATCGTGATTGAGCTCCAAGACATGAGCGGCAAATTCCTCGCCGCACACCTTCGCGACTCGCTGCAGCCTCTGCGCGCCGTCCGCTGCCACCGGCAAGCTCCAAATGTTCTTGCCGTTGTGGACCAATGAGAATGCCGCGTCGAAGCGCGACAGCGCCAGGCGCTCGAGCATGCGCACGATATGTTGGTACTCGGTATTCTCCGAACGCAGAAACTTGCGGCGTGCCGGCACGTTGAAAAAGAGATTCCGCACCTCGACGCTTGTTCCCACGGCATGCGAGGCCGGTGCGGGCGCGCCGATCTCGCCGTCCTGGGCTTCGATGCCCCACGCGTGGGCTCCTTGCGCCGACCGCGATATCAGCGACAAGCGCGACACGGACGCAATGCTCGGCAATGCTTCGCCGCGAAAACCTAAGGTTGCTACCTTCTCGAGATCGTCCAACGAGGCGATCTTGCTGGTCGCGTGCCTGGCAAGAGCCATGGCGATTTCAGCAGGGTCGATGCCGGTGCCGTCATCTCGAACGCGGATTGATCCGCATCCGCCACGTTCCAGTTCGACTTCAATTCGCCGCGCGCCCGCATCGAGTGCGTTTTCCACCAGTTCTTTGACCA
>JAQGOD010000436.1 GCA_028293775.1 Gammaproteobacteria bacterium | reverse complement strand
GCGACCGGTATGGTAGGGGGCCATAGCAGTAGTCGAAGAATTCGTCCATGGGTCCGGAAAAGACCATATGACCAAAGTCCACGCTGGCGAGTACGGATCGATAGTCAGTTCCCAGCTGTACGGTTATGCCGGGGTGCCTTAGCATGGCGCTGAACATCTGCGTGTAACCCGCTGCTGGCATCGCCTGAAAGGAGTCAGTGAAGTATCGGTCATCATTCGTGGTCCGCGTCGGTATCCGGGAAGTAACCGATGCATCCAGTCGCGAAGGATCGACTCCCCACTGCTTGCGCGTGTATCCGCGAAAAAATTTCTCGTACAACTCGCGCCCGACGCTTGATACAACGACGTCTTCGGCGGTGCGCCGGGCGACAACCGGCTCAGCGCGAGCCTGAAGGAACGCATGCGCTTGCGCTTCGGTGAGCGCCGAACCGTGAAGCAGGCTCAATGTTGTGAGGTTGATCGGCAGGGGCATTAAGAGGCCGTCAACCGCGGCACGGACTCTGTGTTCGTAAGGCCGCCACCGAGTGAACTGAGACAGATACTGAACAACACGTTCGGAGTTGGTGTGAAAGATGTGTGGGCCGTACCGATGTACCAAAATGCCCGCTTCGTTGTATTCGTCATAGGCGTTGCCGCCGATATGCTCCCGACGATCAACGACTAATACGCGCTTTCCAGACTGACTGGCCAGTCGCTCCGCGAATACGGCACCGGCAAAACCTGCGCCCACGACAAGAAAGTCGTAGCGGTCTTTCATGGCCGGCACTTGAGCTGGTGGCTGAAATCTTTTGGTCCCGGCAATTTTCTCCGACGCCGCACCGGTCCTATTGCCAACGGTAGGTACCCGAGCGACTTCACAGAGCGCCCCCCCTTTCTTCTTTAATGATGCGGCGCCACGTACCAGTTGTAACATGTTCGACCATGTCGTCGCCCAACTGCAGCCAAGCAGTGCAGCGTCGGCGAGCTGCTCCAGGCCCGGTCGGTCGTTAAACTGAGCGAGCGCCGCGCCGGCTGCGGCAGCGAACGAATTGGCCGCGTCGCCGGGATCGACTATGTGCACGACGCCGCTGGCGCCATATCGCGTGATAACGTCGCGAATCGCCGTCGATACAACCGCACGCCCCCCAGCCAAATACTCAGGGGTTTTTGTCGGACTGATGAATCGGGTCGCCTGATTAAGCGCAAAAGGCATCATCGCTGCGTCCCAATTGGCAAGAATTGAGGGCAGTTCGGCATAGCGAACCTGCCCAAGATAGTGAATGTTCGGCGCTTTTGGTAGCGTCGCTTCGTCAATCTTTACAACCGGACCGACAACGACAAACTGGAGCCATGGGCACCTGGCGGCTACTGCGCCAAGTAACTCGCCGTCAAAACGTTCATCGATAACGCCGAAAAAGCCGATCCGGGGGCGAGCAATGCTCGCTTGCTCCGGCGGATCCTCAAGTCTGCGTCGCGCGCGGCCGAAATGGTCCGCGTCTACGCTGCTGGGGAAAAGGTGCACCTGCGGGTGTGCCCGTCGTTTTGCTTCAAACAGGCTTCGCCCTCCGGCGAAAACGACATCCGCCTCGCGCATCAGCGCCGCTTCATTTTGGGCGATGCCGCACGGCGCACCGTTGAATGCCGAGAGCTCGTCCATGCAATCGTAGATGAGAGCGGCGTGCGGAATGCATCGTGCGATGTCCAGTGCCATAGGTGTATATAGCCAGATCGCCGATGCCTGAAGACGCTCGCCTTCAAACAAAGTTAGCAGGAGGTTCTTTATCGCAGACTCGGCCTGGACGCAGTTTTGCGGGAGCTTTGGCACGACAATGCGTACACCTGACGAATGCTTCCGGATGTCCAGGCATGCTGAGGTCCCATCGAAAGCGATCGGCTCCTCGATAAACCACACCCGATGGTGCCGCGCGGCGTGGGCCATCAAGTGCTGTGGCCGCTGATATACAAAAGCCCACCGCAGGTGAGAAAAGCAGATAACAGAATCTATCTTCGGCGTCTCACTCGCCGGGCTTTCGCACATGCTGTCGTTGATGACCGATGACATTGACGCCGGGGCGCCGTTCTGCGAACAAGCCTCACCATGCACGCTCGTCTCGTCGGGAGAAACTGACCTCACCTCTGCAGCATTCATGACTGGTCCCTGGGTTATCGCCCGAACTACGTCAGGCAATTCCTATTCAGCAATGATGATGCCGTGCGAGGAAAAGAGCCCGTTTCGCGGTTGACCGACAACGAATTTCTAGAGCTTGTATGGGAGATGAGGACATACGCGGGTCTGCGAATTCATACAAAATTTCACGCGGCAGACGATTTTCTTGTAGCGTGATCGGTGGCACCCGGCGCCAGCTGATAGGCCGAGCGAGCGCGGTTCGCGCGCAGCACTACGCTTGGATGACCGTCCTCCACGATCCTCCCGCCAGCAAGGACCAAAATTCTGTCGAAAGAGCCGAAAGCCTCAGGTCTGTGCGATACCGCTAATACCGTCGTTTCACGCTTTAATCTGGCGATCGACGTTTGCACTTCGTGCTCCGTTTGGCTGTCCAACGCCGACGTTGCTTCGTCAAGGATCAATACTGGCGCCCTCTTCAGCAGCGCCCGTGCAATGCCGATTCGCTGCCGCTGGCCGCCGGAGAGCCGAGCACCGTGTTCCCCGACTACCGTGTCGTACCCGCTTGGAAGGTTGTCGATAAATTCTTCGCACAATGCAAGACTTGCTGCCTCCCTGACCGCATTTTCGGTGGCATTAGGGCGCCCGTATCGAATGTTCTCGAACACTGTTCGGTGGAACAACCTGACGTCCTGAGGTACGACGGCGATCAAGTCGACGATACTTTGCTGGGACGCTTGCGAAATGTCGATGTCTCCCAACATGATCGAGCCAACCTCCACGTCGTACAAACGTTGCATCAGTGCTAAGAGTGTCGACTTTCCCGACCCGGAGGGGCCGATGATGCCAACCCGCTGGCCGAATGGAATGCACACGTTTATGTGGCGCAACACCGGCTGCTCGTGTCCGTAACCAAACCTCACATAGTTGAACCGAATTTGCGGCCGGCGGTGCGAAGTAATGATGTGCGAGAAAAGATCCTTATGATCGCACGCGAGTCGCGGAACGTCCAACACGCTCAGCGCTTCGGACACAATCTCGATCTGCTGCGTGGCATCTATGACTGCGAGCACCATGTCCCGTGTGCCGTGCAGCATGCGAAAGCTCAGCGCTGTGATGAGCGCGACGTCACCTGCCGTAATGAGGCTGCGCCGCCACGACGCGATGCACCAACCGAGCAGACCAACAGCCACCACGCAGGACAGAAGGTCGTGGGCGACTCGTGCCTTTTCGAGCTGCATCCAACTGCTGCGATGCGCAGTCGCCTCCACGAAAAAATCCGATTCCAGCCTTTCGCGCTCGCGGTCCTTGGTGCCAAAGGCCATCACGTTCCAAATGTTAGTCACGACATCGAGCATGCGCCCTTCTGCATGCGCCGCTGCCTTGGCATACTCCTGGTGATGAGCAGTACCGCGCGAAGCAAACTCTGTTGTTACGGCGACGCTCGCGCACGCACCGACGAAAACCGCTATGCCTACCCTCCCATCGATTATGCAGATTACGACCAGTGAGCCGAGAAGATCGGTCGCTGGCGGCAGGATGCGCCAGATTAACGCTGATGCGATGCCTTTGACCGCGTTCGAGCAGGCAGTGAAACGATTGCTAAGGGCGCCCGAAAGTTGGCCGACGAAGTAACTCGCGGGCTGGCGGACCAGCCGCGCAAACAGCTCCAGCCTGATAAACGTAGCCGCGCTCACCACTAATTTTGAGCCAGACCAGCCGGCCGTTCTCCACAAGACGCTCTCCGCAATCATCGCCCCTGCGATCAGCGAAAGTTGCCACCATACGTCGGAGTTCGACCTGCCCCCCGTTGCCATTAAATCGACAATCAGCTTCATCGAATATTGAGCGCCGATTGCACACAGCGCCGCTGTGATGACGCTTGCTGCGGTGAGCAACAGCATAGGGACATCGCAGGACAGACACCTTGCGACAAACCGTATTGCGTTGTGAATCTTAGATTGGATCGTCTGCAAGCGGCCCTCGTCTTTCGGAGTTGTTGCTACACACGACATAAAGGCGCCCCCTGAGGTGGACGTGCGCGCCCGTTTCATGCGCAATTGGTCACCCGGTGGAGTGCTCTGTAACAATGGCTGCAAACGCACTTAGTGGGACGTCCATCCAATCGGGCCGATGCGCGGCCTCGTAGCAGATCTCGTATGCCGCTTTCTCAAGCAAAAACAGGTTCAATAATGCTTTGAACGTGCCATCGTCCATCTTCAGTGGCGATGACGTGCCGGCGATCACCCCTTGGTAACCCGATAAAAACGCGCGTTCAGCATCGCTGCGGCAGGAGTTCATCAAAGCCGCCAACTCCGTGCGGTCACATTTCGATGCTGCGCTCGAGCGCAGAACGCTCGAACTTGCATACGAGAGCGAGCGAATCAGGCCGGCAACATCCCGGATAGGCGAACTTTTTGCCCGCCGTTCTTCCAGCGGCTTGGCGGGTTCTCCCTCAAAATCGATGATGAAGATGTCGTCTCGTGTCTTGAGGATCTGGCCTAAATGAAAGTCCCCATGAATGCGTGTACACATTGCCTGCAATGATAGCGACACTGATTCCGGGATCGCCTCCAGAAGCTGTTGCCGCCGACCAATGATTGACCGCGCGAGCGGATCTTCGCTTGCG
>JAQGOD010000417.1 GCA_028293775.1 Gammaproteobacteria bacterium | reverse complement strand
CCACGTTGCCGATGATGGCGCCCGCCGCTTCCAGCTGCTCATCGCTCGGGACGTCCGCCGGCCGCGGTTCCTCGATCCGGGTGTGTTCCAGGTCCGTGAGCTTGGCTGCAAAGGCCGGTTGGGCGATCGCCCCGCTCAAGACGGTGAATGCGATCAGGCATCCGCCGCCGGACAGTTTCATCCTGTGCGGGCGCTATAGCGCGGCGTTATCACTCTCGCCGGTGCGAATGCGCAGTACCCGCAGGATATCGGTAACGAAAATTTTGCCATCGCCTACCTTCCCTGTCTTGGATGCACCGACGATGGCCTCCATTACTTGATCGACGAGCTCGTTCTTGACGGCGACCTCGATGCGGGTCTTGGGCACGAAGTCGACAACATATTCGGCGCCTCGATACAGTTCAGTGTGCCCGCGTTGCCGGCCAAATCCTTTGACCTCCGTCACGGTCATGCCAGATACCCCGATTTCGGACAGGGCAGCGCGCACGTCATCCAGCTTGAAGGGTTTGATGATTGCAGTAATCAATTTCATTCTAGACTCCGATCCGAAGGCCGTCTGCGTAATACTATTACGATTCTGCCGGGGGCACACAATGATCTCTACTATCGTGATTGTAGGCGGCGGCCAGGCCGGGGCCCAGGCCGTAGATACCCTGCGGCGTGAAGGCTTCGCGGGCCGCCTCGTGCTGGTCTGCGACGAGCCGCAACTGCCCTACCAAAGGCCGCCTTTATCCAAAAAGTACCTGGCCGGCGAGTTGACTGCCGACCGGCTGCCGTTTCGGCATCAGCCCTTTTATGATGAGCATCGGATCGAGCTTAAATTGGGCGTGCAAGCCGCGGCGGTCTACCCCCGCGCCCGCCGGATAGAGCTCGCCGACGGCGAAGCACTGGCCTACGACCGATTGTTGTTGTGCCTCGGCGCCGCGGCGCGGCGCTTGACATGCCCCGGCGCCGAGCTCCCAGGAGTGCATTATTTGCGCAGCGTCGCTGACGCCGACGCCATTCAAGCGGCCATTAAAGCGGACGCGCGCGTAGTGATCATCGGCGGCGGCTACATCGGACTTGAAACAGCCGCGACTTGCCGCCACATGGGATGTGAAGTGACGGTTCTGGAACTCGCGGATCGCGTCATGAATCGTGTGGTAGCCCCTTGCGTTTCGCAGTTCTTCGAGCAGGAACACCGCGCCAAGGGCATCCAAATCGTATGCAACACAGGGGTAACGCACCTCAAGGGTACCGGCAGCGTGCAACGCGTGATATGCGCCGACGGCAGCGAGATCATGGCGGACGTGGTCATCGTCGGCGTGGGCGCCGTCCCCAACTCGGCGCTCGCGAGCGAGGCAGGGTTGGCCTGCGAGAATGGCATCATCGTCGATGAGCATTGCCGCACTCAGGATGAGGCGATCTTTGCGGCGGGCGATTGCACCAACCATCCCTCGCTGCGCTTCGGCCGCCGCGTGCGGGTCGAATCGGTGGACAACGCTTTTGAACAGGCAAAGACAGCAGCGCTCAATCTATTGGATCGCAACGTTACTCACGACCGTGTACCCTGGTTCTGGTCGGATCAATTCGACAGCAAGCTCTTGATCGCAGGCCTGTCTCAGGATTACGACCGGCAAGTATTGCGCGGCGACCCAGCTTCGCGCAGCTTCAGCGTGTGTTACCTCAAAGGCAACGAACTCATTGCTGTGGAAGCAATCAATCATTCGAAAGACTACATGGCCGCACGCAAGCTGATTGCCGAGCGCACGCAGATGAACCTGGCGAAGCTGTCAGATCCGAATCTTCCCCTCAAAGAAGCTGTTTAATGCCGCGCATCACCTTCATCGAGCCGGACGGCTTCCGGCGGCTCATTGACGCGCCGGTCGGCATCACCTTGATGGAGGCGGCAATGCAAAACGGCGTGCAAGGCGTCCTCGCGCTGTGCGGCGGCGCGTGCGCTTGCGCCACGTGCCATGTCTATGTCGATGCAGCATGGCTGCCGCGCTTAGAAGATAAAGAGGAGATGGAGGAAGGCATGCTCGAGTGTGCCTGGGAGCCGGGCGAGAACAGCCGCTTGAGTTGCCAGATCCATATCACGGCGGATCTGGATGGTTTGGAAGTCACCGTCCCACAGAGGCAAGGAGCGATTTAGTCCATGTACGGTATGGCAATTCACGGCGGCGCCGGCACGCTGCCGCGCTCGGAAATGTCCGCCGAGGCGGAAGTCAGGTACCGCGCCGGCTTAGGTGAAGCGATCGATGCGGGATTCGCCCTGCTTGAAAGCGGCGGCACCAGCTTGGACGCGGTGACCCGAGCCGTGATGCTGCTCGAAGATAATCCTTTGTTCAACGCCGCGAAAGGCGCTGTCTTCACGCTCGAAGGCCGCAACGAATTGGACGCCTCCATCATGGATGGCCATACCTTGCGCGCCGGCGCGGTGTGCGGCGTTACCCGCATTCGAAATCCCGTGGAGCTCGCGCGTGCCGTGATGGACAAGTCGGAATACGTCATGCTGGTGGGCACGGGCGCGGAGGAGTTTGCCTCGAGCCAGGGGCTTTCGTTCGTGCCCGAGAGCTACTTCCATACCCCGGAGCGTTGGAAGCAGCTCGAGCGCATTCGAACAGGCGAGGCCGGCCTATCCCCTCTGACCATCTCGCATATCGGCACCGTGGGCGCGGTGGCTGTCGATGCGCAAGGTCGGCTGGCCGCGGCTACATCCACAGGCGGCATGACCGGCAAGCGCTTTCAGCGCGTAGGCGATTCTCCTATCATCGGCGCGGGCACTTACGCGGATGATCGCTCCTGCGCCGTATCGGCCACGGGACATGGCGAAATATTCATTCGCGCGTCAGTGGCGCACGACATCTGCGCCAGGATGCGCTTTGGCGGCCGAAGCATCGCGGCAGCCGTGCGGGAAGTTGTCCTCCAGGAGTTGCCG
>JAQGOD010000410.1 GCA_028293775.1 Gammaproteobacteria bacterium | reverse complement strand
GATGCACCGGCGAGCGCATTCCAAACTCGCGCGTCGATCTGCGCGATGCTCTCCAGAAATCGCACCCGTCCGAGCGTCACGCGTGGGCAGCACGCGGCTTGACGTGGGTGTCGGCCTCGATAAGTTCTAAGTATTTATCGGCATCGAGGGCCGCCATGCACCCGGTACCCGCGGAGGTAACGGCCTGACGATACACGTGATCCGCCACATCGCCTGCGGCGAACACGCCGGGGAGGCTGGTCCTGGTAGCGCCGCCCTCAAGGCCGCCCTTGACGATGATATACCCGCCGCGCATCTCCAATTGCTGCTCGAATAGCTGCGTGTTCGGTACGTGTCCGACCGCTATGAAGACGCCGTCGGCGTTCAATGTGTCGCTGTGTCCGCCTGCTGCGGCACGCAGATGCACGCCGGTTACTCCGGATTCATCGCCTAAAATTTCCTGGACCGTGTGATTCCAAATGATCTTGGCCTTGCCGGCGGAGACCAGCGCGAAGAGCCTGTCTTGCAAGATTTTCTCGGCGCGCAACTTCTCGCGCCGGTGCACCAGAGTTACGTGTGATGCAATGTTGGTGAGGTACAGCGCTTCCTCGACGGCCGTGTTTCCGCCGCCGACGACCACGACCGCTTTGCCCCGATAGAAAAAGCCGTCGCAGGTTGCGCAGGCGGACACGCCCTTGCCGCGATAAGTCTCTTCCGAGGGCAGTCCTAAATATTGGGCGGACGCGCCCGTGGCAATGATCAAGGCATCGCAGGTGTACTCGCCATTGTCTCCGAAGAGGCGAAACGGCCGGTGGCGCAACTCCACCCGGTTGATGTGATCGAACACGATCTCGGTGTTGAAGCGCTCGGCGTGCAGCCGCATGCGCTCCATCAGTGCCGGCCCCTGCAGGTGATTGACATCGCCCGGCCAGTTATCCACATCGGTGGTGGTCATGAGCTGACCGCCCTGTTCCAGGCCGGTGATGAGCACGGGATTGCGATTGGCGCGGGCCGCGTACACGGCGGCAGTGTAGCCTGCAGGTCCAGATCCCAGGATGAGGAGACGACTGTGCCTGACAACGCTCATGTATAATTTGCCTCTCGTCGTGAATAATCGCCTGCGATTTGACGCCGGCGTTGGTTAAAGGTTAGCTGACCCATGGTAAGTAAATCTGGGGGCTCCAGCCAGTTCCGACAAGTCCGCTCTGCAACCAACCCCGATCTTGTCGCTTCACGTTCTCCGGGTTACTATCGCATATTATTCAATCAGTTAAGAAGTATTCATCATTAAAGGTCTAGATCTAGCGGATAGCGCTGCGCCCAAGAAGGCCAAGCCGAAGTTGAAACTCTCCGCCGCAGTGGCCCGTTCACTGCGCGAAGGCACGCTATGGGTGCTCGGTGCGCTCGCGCTGCTTTTGCTGCTGGCGCTCCTTTCCTATCACCCCCACGATCCTGGCTTCTCCGACACCGGCGAGCCCGGACCGGTTGGCAATTGGATCGGACCCGTGGGCGCATGGCTCGCCGGTTTTTTCCTGTTTCTCTTTGGACGCCCGGCATACCTATTTCCGGTAATGCTCGCGTATGCCGGCTGGCTGGTCCATAAAGATCAGGCACTGCCAGATACCCGCTCGCGAATAAACACCTTGTTGCGCGCAGTGGGTTTTGTGCTGACGCTGGTGACGAGCTGCGGCCTCGCCACGCTGCACTGGAGCGGCGCTGTGCTGCCCAATAGCGCCGGTGGCGTGCTGGGTGTGCTGGCAGGCAACGGCATCGCCCGGGGCTTAAGCTTCCTTGGCGCCACATTGCTGTTGCTGGGCTTATGGCTCGCGGGTGTGGCATTGTTTTTGGGCGTCTCCTGGTTCCAGATGATGGACAACCTGGGTGCGGCGGTTCTGCGCGCCATCGAATGGGTGCGCACGCGGCTGGAGCAGCGGCGCGAACTTGCGAGCGGTCAACTGCGAAAGCAAGCGCGGCAAGAAGTCGTGCGTGAGGAACAGAAGAAGGTCGCCAACCGACCGCCGCCGCGCATCGAGGCGCCGGCCCCGCTGCCGCAAAAAAGCGACCGGGTCGAACGCGAGCGGCAGGTGCCCTTGTTCGATGCGCCCAAATCCAGCGAATTGCCGGCGCTGTCCTTGCTCGATGAACCGGGCACGCGCGAGCAGTCCTATTCCGATGAGGCGTTGGAAGCCATGTCGCGGCTGGTGGAAATAAAGCTGCGCGATTTCGGCATCGAGGTCGAAGTGGTCGCCGTGCAGCCGGGACCGGTGATTACCCGATTCGAACTGCGGCCGGCTCCCGGCGTGAAGGTGAGCCAGATCAGCAACCTTGCCAAAGATCTTGCCCGGGCCCTCTCGGCGATCAGTGTGCGCGTGGTGGAGATCATCCCCGGCAAGTCTGTGGTCGGTCTGGAAATTCCCAACGAAAAACGCGAAATCGTCACGCTTGGCGAAATCATCAAATCCAAGCCGTATGACGAGGTCACTTCTCCCTTGGCGCTGGCGCTTGGCAAGGACATCGGCGGGGTGCCCATCGTCGCCGATCTTGCGCGCATGCCTCACTTGCTCATCGCCGGTACCACCGGGTCGGGCAAGTCGGTGGGCATCAATGCGATGGTGTTGAGCCTGGTGTACAAGGCCACGCCGGAACACGTTCGGATGATCATGATCGATCCGAAGATGCTCGAGCTGTCGGTATACGAAGGCATTCCGCATCTTCTGTCGCCCGTGGTCACCGACATGAAGCAGGCCGCCAATGCGTTGCGATGGTGCGTGGCGGAAATGGAACGGCGCTACCAGCTCATGTCGGCGCTCGGTGTGCGCAATATCGGGGGCTTCAACCGCAAGGTGAAAGACGCAGCCGACTCGGGTAAGCCCATCAAGGACCCAATTCGCATGCAGAAGATCGCGCAGGGGGTGCCCGGCGTGGTCGAAGAAGACGTGCCGGAGTTGACCTCCTTGCCCTTTATCGTGGTGATCATCGATGAGTTGGCGGACCTCATGATGATCGTGGGTAAGAAGGTCGAGGAACTGATTGCTCGGCTTGCGCAAAAGGCGCGAGCCTCCGGCATCCACTTGATATTGGCGACGCAACGCCCGTCGGTGGATGTTATCACCGGCTTGATCAAGGCCAATATCCCGACCCGCATTGCTTTCCAGGTTTCCGCAAAAGTGGATTCGCGCACCATTCTTGACCAAAGCGGCGCCGAGTCGCTGCTCGGGCATGGCGATATGCTGTACCTACCCCCGGGTACATCCATCCCAACGCGGGTGCACGGCGCATTTGTGTCGGATCAAGAGGTGCATCGCGTCGTGGCTGGCTTGAAATCCGCCTCGCCGCCGGTTTATATCGATGAAATCCTGGAAGGACCTCGCAATCCCATACCGGGCTTTCCGTCCGATGAGGAGGAAAGCGAGGGCGGTGCGGCCGACGCCGAGGCAGATCCCTTGTACGACGAAGCCGTGCGCATTGTCACTGAAACACGCAAGGCGTCGATTTCCGGTGTGCAGAGGCGGCTGAAAATCGGCTATAACCGTGCGGCCAGGTTGGTCGAGGCGATGGAGGCGGCCGGCCTCGTGGGTCCCTTGCAGTCCAACGGCAACCGTGAAATATACGGCGCCGCTCCACCGGAGGAATGACATTGATGGCGCACAAGCGATTCGCCGCCGGGCTGCTGACCGGCCTCGTGGCGCTGATGAGCACGGCAGGGGCTTGGGCGACTCCGACCACGGAAGTCGAGAAGTACTTGAACGGGCTTGCCACGTGGTCGGCGGACTTCACGCAGACCATCGATGACGGCCATGGCAAGGTGGTGCGCAGCGCCGCCGGAAAACTTTCCTTGCAAAAACCGGGAAGATTCCGTTGGGACTACTCGCAGCCTTCCGAGCAGTTGATCCTTGCCGACGGCAAGCAGATCTGGTTTTACGACAAGGACCTGCAGCAGGCCAATGTGCGCGATATGGATGCCAGCCTGGTCAACACACCGGCGGTGCTGTTGTCCGGCGGCGGCTCGTTGAGCAGCCAGTTCGATGTCACGGCATTGCCGCCGAGCGATGGCCTCGAGTGGTATCAGCTGCTGCCGAAGCACCCGGACACCGACTTCCAGCTGGTGCGCATCGGATTTCGCAACGGCGAGTTGGCCTCGATGTTCCTGGCGGACAAACTCAATCAGGTCACGCAATTGACTTTCACCAACCCGAAGCGCAACGCAAAATTTGCGCCGGATTTGTTTTCATTCGTGCCGCCGCCGGGCGTTGATGTGATCGGGCACGCCGGCAAGTGAGCGTCAGCGACGGCACGTATCGGCCGCTGGCCGATCGATTGCGGCCGCAGTCCCTGGATGAGTACGTCGGGCAGTCGCATCTGCTCGGCCCCGGCGCCCCTTTGCGCCGCGCGTTGGAGTCGGGCCACCCGCACTCGATGATTCTGTGGGGACCGCCGGGCACGGGGAAAACCACGCTGGCGCGATTGGTCGCCAATGGAGCAAATGCCGAATTCGTCGGCCTATCGGCGGTGCAAGCCGGGATCAAGGATATTCGTGCCGTGGTGGAACAGGCGCGCCATTTGCGCGGCACCCGCAACACGGTCTTGTTTCTGGACGAGGTGCACCGTTTCAACAAGGCACAGCAGGATGCGTTTCTGCCCTATGTCGAGGATGGAACGCTCATTTTTATCGGCGCGACGACGGAGAACCCCTCCTTCGAAGTCAACAATGCCTTGCTGTCGCGGGCGCGCGTCTATGTGCTGAAGTCACTCACCACTGAGGATCTCGGCAAGCTGCTCGAGCGCGCTCTTGCGGATAAGGAGCGCGGCCTAGGATCCTTGAACTTGGCCGTGGAAGAGGGGGCCCGCGCGTTGTTGCTGGCCGCCGCCGACGGCGATGCGCGGCGCATGCTCAATTTATTGGAAACCGCCGCGGACTTGAGTGTGGAGCAGGACTCTGGGCGCCGCCTGGACGTCGATACGATGCGCGCGGTGATCGGCAGCACTTACGTGCGCTTCGATAAAGGCGGCGAGAATTTCTACGACCAAATATCGGCGCTGCATAAATCGGTACGCGGCAGTGATCCGGACGCCGCGCTTTACTGGCTGTGCCGGATGCTCGCCGGCGGCTGCGACCCTTTGTATGTCGCGCGTCGCGCTGTGCGCATGGCGAGTGAAGACATCGGCAATGCCGATCCGCGTGCACTCACCATGGCTTTGGAGGCGTGCGCCGTGTATGAAAGATTGGGCAGCCCTGAAGGCGAACTGGCCATTGCGCAAGCGATCATATTTATGGCGTGTGCCGCCAAGAGCAACGCCGTCTATGCCGCGTTCAATGCCGCGACTGAAGATGCGACGAGCTTAGGATCGCTGGAGGTTCCCCTGCACTTGCGCACTGCGCCGACGCGCTTGATGAAAGAGATCGGCTACGGCAAGCGATATCGGTATGCGCACGACGAGCCGGGAGGG
>JAQGOD010000409.1 GCA_028293775.1 Gammaproteobacteria bacterium | reverse complement strand
GCGTATCCCGATGAGAGCCACGATTCTCTCAAGCTCAAGGGCACCTACGACGCGCTGAAATTTGCCTACCGAGGGTACATGAAGGATCCGATCGAACTCTTTCCGACGGGTGGAATCGTAATCAAGGGCAAGCCGGTGTTCCTGGTCTCGGACGCCGGTCGGGACTTAGATCTGCACTATTCCACCGACGGTTCTGAGCCCACGGCCGCGTCGCCGACGGCCGCTGGACAGATCGCGGTCTCTGACCCGGAGAGGACGCAGATCAAACTGCTGTCGAACCGCGGCGTTTTCGATCGTGCGATCCCGCACGGACTGAGAAGCGGCACGGCGTTGCCGCCGAGTCGCACAGCGAAAAGAACAGACGCCTGGCACATTGCGTTCTACCCTGCGGAAGCCTGGACGAACTTTGAGCGCAGCAAGGCATTCAAGACCTTCGACACGGACAAGGAGATCGACTTTTCCGGTG
Source organism: Gammaproteobacteria bacterium (assembly GCA_028293775.1). The sequence continues at coordinate 4,501 of JAQGOD010000409.1, read as the reverse complement.
CCGAACGCGACGCATTTGCCGCTACTGTGGAACGCAGTCTCGACATTGCTCTCGAGGGCTACTACGTGTTCGCCGTTGAATCGAGCAACAAGACGCGCCTGTCAGTCGCGGGCCGGCCACTAATAGACAACGACGGCGCGCGTGGCCACTCGAGGCAGGCGTTCATCGTACCGCTGCAACGCGGCGTGTACCGCGTACGACTGGAATTGCAGCGCGCTCCGAATACCGGGGATGTCAGCATGAGCGTATTCCAGTGCAAGGATGGCGAGCAGGAATGGTGGAAGAACGAGCTATTCAAAGTGTCGGGTCGGAAATAGCGCCCGATATAGGAGTGTCGCCGGCCCGAAGGCCGGCGGCGTAACTTGCAGCCTGGTTTCGCAGTTACTTGAGGCGCGAAGTGTGAATCGAAGAAACTTGATTAGAGCGGCGATGAGTCTTCCGTTGCTGGCGACCGGTTTGGTTCCTGGATTTGGGTTCGCCGAATCGAAAATTGGCAACACGCGCGGCCTCCGATCACGCGTGCGGCCCGGCGATCCGGCATGGCCCGGGGCAGCGAGCTGGGCGAAGCTGAAGGAGGATGTGGGAGGCAATCTGCTCGAGGTGCATCCCCTATTCGGGGCGTGCGAAAGTGCGCCGGATGGCGCGGACTGCCTCGACGCGTTAAAAAACATCGATAATCCCTTCTACATTGGCGATCAGCCGGGCGGCACGCAAGTCTGCGGTTGGTTCGATGCCTGGACGCCCGCACCCAGCCCGTGGGCCGTGAAAGCCCGGAACGCTGCAGACGTAGCCGCTGCGGTCAATTTCGCGCGCGACAACAATCTGCGGCTCGTGGTCAAGGGTACGGGTCATTCCTACCTCGGGACATCCAACGCGCCCGACTCGCTGCTCGTGTGGACGCGCGGCATGAACGCGGTGACGCTTCATGATTCCTTTGTCGGTCAAGGCTGCGAGGGGAAGGTTGCGCCGGTCCCGGCGGTCACGGCAGAAGCGGGCGCCGTGTGGATCGATCTTTACACTGCAGTGACGACCAATGCCGGCCGCTACGTGCAAGGCGGCGGCTGCACCGATGTCGGCGTTGCCGGGCTCGTGCAAAGCGGTGGGTTTGGCAGTTTCTCGAGGGGTTTCGGTACGGCCGCTTCGGGACTTCTGGAAGCGCAGATTGTCACAGCGGACGGCGCGATACGCATCGCGAACGCCTGCACCAACCCCGATCTGTATTGGGCTCTGAAAGGCGGAGGTGGGGGGAGCTGGGGCGTCGTCACCAAGCTTACCCTTCGGACGCATGATCTCCCCCAGTTCATGGGCGGGGCATGGGGCACGGTCAAGGCCCACTCCGACGAAGCCTTTCGCAAATTGATCGCGCGGTTTGTCAGCTTCTATCGGGACAATCTTCTGAATCCGATTTGGGGCGAGCAGGTGTATTTCGCGCCCGACAATACGTTCGAGATTTCCATGGCCAGCCAGGGGCTCGACCAGCAGTCAGCGCAGGCGGTGTGGAAGCCCTTCTTCGAGTGGGTCACAGCATTGCCAAGTGACTATGCCATTGCGGATGCGTTCGGAGCGAGCGGGCACGAAGCGCGGCACATGTGGGAAATCGAGCGAAATCCGTCGATGACCCGTGACCTGCGCGCGGGCGCACCCAAACATCATGGCTGGTGGAAGGGCGACCAACAGCAGGTTGGCATGTTTCTCAACGGTTACGACTCCATTTGGCTGCCGGCACGGCTTCTGCATGAAGATCAGCGCAGCCGTCTCAGTGATGCTTTGTTCGCCGCCAGTCGTTACAAGAAGATCTACTTGCACGTCAACAAAGGGCTTGCCGGCGCCGCGCCCGACGCTCTCGCCGCGACTTTGAATACGGCAACCAATCCCGCCGTGACGGAGGCTTTCGCGCTTGCCATTATCGCCGACGGACAGAAGAGCGCCTATCCGGGAGAGCCTCGCGCTTCCATTGATCTCGAAGCAGCCCGCAAGGACGCGCGCGCGATCGACCTAGCGGCCGTGGAATTGCGCAAGATCGCGCCGAACAGTGGCTCTTATGTATCGGAAAGCAATTATTTTAACCGCAACTGGCAACGCGATTATTGGGGAAAGAATTATTCGAGACTGCAGGCCATCAAAACGAAGTACGATCCTGACGGACTTTTCTTCGTTCATCACGGTGTCGGCAGCGAGGACTGGACTGCCGATGGTTTTACACGTCGTGTTTAAGAAAATTCCTTTTCAATCACGAAAAAGCCGCCTTCCTCAAAAGCCGGCGACTTAAAATGATGGCTGGGTGTTCTTTTTAGTTGGAATCGTTCTGACCGCGTATCGATATCCCGCCGCCCAGAAAGTTGCGAAAGCCAAAGCGCAAGCAAACGCGCCATAGCCAGCTGAGGCGGCAAACGCCTCGGGATGCCGATGGCGAATTCAGGCATCATCGATGGCATTGCTAAGACTCTTTGAGCATCGAGCGGGAAATCTGAGCGGCAGCAGCCCGCGACTCTTCTGTAAAAGCTTCGACAAGCGGTGCGTTCCTGCTCTCGGCGCTGCGGCAGAGTTGGAAATTAAAGAGTATCGCTGGTTCGAATCTGCGCACCGCGAGTCGATCCTCGAGCCCGCTCAACATCAGTGGATGGACTAATGATACGCCGAGTCCAGCGGCCACGAATTCGCACAGAGTGGGGGCCACGTTGGTGACGAGAACGCTCTGGACCTTGACCTTGTAAGTGTCGAATATCCCTTCAATGAAGTGACCTATATAGGCATCGGGATGGAAGGTGACGAAGGGGATCTGATCGAGGTCCTGGGGCTCGATGTGGCTCTTGGACGTCAGAGGATGATCCAGCGGCATGATACAGACCAGCGGATGCTCCATCAGCGGTTCGAGGATGACATACGGATTATCGATACCGGCGCTCACGAGTCCGACGTCTAGTTTCTTCATCACCAATCTGTCCACCACCCACTGCGAACTGAGCGACTGCACTGAGCAAAACACATTGGGGCGGTTCTTAAGGAAGCCGGTCGTGACGCGTTGAACGAAGGAGCCCGCCAAGGCGGGCATGACGCCGATCGCGAGCCTTCCTTGCTCCTCGCGGCGAATGGCATCCACGGCATTCGCAACCTGATGCACGCCGGCGAAGATGCGATCGATTTCCTCGTAGAGGCGCATGGCCTGCTCGGTCGGGGCGAGTCGACCCTTCAGTCGCATGAAGAGCCTCAGTCCCGTATCACTTTCGAGGTGAGCGATGAGCTTGCTCATGGCGGGCTGCGATATGCTCAACACCAGAGCTGCGCGGCTCACCGTGCCGTTTTCGATCACCGCTTTGAAGGCTTCGATTTGCCGAAGGTTGAGATCTCGAAGCATTACCCCATAACCTTTTGGAATAAGCGGCGCGCTTTTTGGAGTTGGAGGACTATAGCATGGGCGCGTATCGTCCTCGAACACCAAAGGGATGGCCATTGCATGATGACGGCTCACTCGTCCAAGCTGAGGCGGCAGGGTCGACTGCATCCAGTGTTGACCATGTTGGCGATGGTGTTTGCCGCCGCCGTGCTGACCCACGTGGTTCCGGCCGGCAAATTCGATCGAGATGGCAAGCAAGTCGTTCCGGGCAGCTATCATAGTTCTCCTAAGCTGAACGGCCTGCCAGCATTGCTGTCGATGACCGCTCCTGCGGAAACGGATTCGCCCGCCCGAGCCGCGGGATTGGTCGCATTGTTCGCGTCGATTCCAGCAGGCATGACCAAATCAGCCACTCTCATCTTCATGGTGATGTTCGTTGGTGGGATGTTCGGAGTTCTGCGCGCCACCGGCGCGGTTGACGCGGGGGTCAATAGCCTGCTGCAGCTCTGCTCCGGGAATGTCAATCTTCTGGCGGCCGGATTGATGTTGCTGCTGGCAGCGGGCAGTACCTTTCTGGGTTTTCTTTCCCAATATCTCGCGATCATTCCGCTGGTCATGGCTCTGGGCCAGCGGCTCGGACTGCCGAACCTATTTGTTCCGGCGGTGGTCGTGATGGCGAGCATGATTGGCTATGCCGCGTCGGTTACCAATCCCATCCTTCTCTCGGTGGCGCAGCCGTTGGCCGGAGTGCCGATTTTCAGTGGATTCGTCCCTAGGTTTGGGATTTTCGTCGTGATGTTTGCGTTGGGACTCGGCTACGTGCTGCTCTACCTGCGCCGGCTGCCCAAAGTCGATCACATTCCCGAGGCAGCTGCGCTCACGGCGCGCCAGCTCGCCGTACTCGTGTCCGTTGCGTTGGGAGGGACGGTGCTGGTGATCGGCACGAGTCTTTGGTCGTGGGGAACTGCGGAACATGGGTCCTTCTTCATCGCCTTCGCGCTTTCGCTCGCCTTGGTGGGAGGATTGGGATTAGGCGCGGCGGCCGATGCATTTCTCGAGGGCATGAGGGGCATGCTGCTGGCGTGCGTCATGATCGGTCTCGGCAGCGCCATGCAGATCATACTGCAGTCGAGCCAAGTTCTGGACAGCATCGTCCAGGGGTTCGCA
>JAQGOD010000407.1 GCA_028293775.1 Gammaproteobacteria bacterium | reverse complement strand
CGAGATTTGGCGCTGCAAGCCAATAGCGGCACCTTGACCGACACGAATCGAGCGGCCATCGCGACGCAAGCGGTGCAGATCCAGAACACCTTGCTGGCGCTTGCGAATACCCAAAATGGCAACGGCGAATACATTTTCGGCGGCTTCGCTTCGCAAACCCAACCCTTCACGCTAAGCGCGACCGGAGCGGCCTACAACGGGGACCAGGGTCAGCGCCAGGTGCAGATCGCGGCGGGCCAGACCGTCGCCGACGGCGATAACGGCAATACGGTTTTCAATCAAATCAAAACCGGCAATGGCACTTTCACGGCGGCCCCCGTAGCCGGCAACACCGGATCGGGGATTGTGGGTGCGACCTCCGTGTCGAATCCCGCCGCGTATGCCGGCGGCACGTACGCCATCAATTTCACCGCGCCGGGCACTTACCAAGTGCTGCAAGGTGCGACCGTGGTGGGCGCAGGCACTTACACGGACGGCGGCACGATTGCATTTAACGGCGTGCAGGTGACCTTGAGCGGGCAGCCCGCCGCCGGAGATTCGTTCAGTGTTGCGCCGAGCTCAAATCAAAGCCTGTTCGCCACCGTGCAGAATTTGGTGAGCGCATTGCAAACCGGCGTCGGTTCGTCCTCTTCCTCGACCGGTTTGAGTAATTCCATCAACGCTGCGATCAATAACATCGATCAAGCGCTCGCCCAGACCTCGACTGTGCGCGCCAGCATTGGCGGGCGCCTCAACACCATCACGGCGCAGCAATCGGTGGCAACCAGCCAACAAGTCCAATTGCAGAAGTCGATATCGACGCTGCAGAGCCTGGATTACGCCGGCGCGATCACGACACTCACTCAGCAGAGCACGACCTTGAGCGCCGCGCTGCAGGCCTATAACCTCACCAAGGGCTTGACGCTGTTTAAATTTTTCTAAGAGCCTACTTGAGGCTCAGTGATGGTGGCCGCCGGCGCCATGCACGTGACCGTGTTCCAATTCCTCGGCGGTCGCTTCGCGCACTGAAACCACCTGCACGTCAAAATGCAAGGTCTTGTCGGCGAGCGGATGGTTCCCATCGAGCGTCACCATATCGCCCATGACGCCGGTCACGGTGAAAAGACGCATACCATCCTCGGTTCGCGCCTGGAATTGCATGCCCTTTTTGATCTCTCCCGAGCCTTGCAACGAGCGCTTCGGCACCCGTTGAATCAGGGCCGGATCAAATTTGCCGTAGCCCTCGGAGGGCTCCACGGACACCGTGATGCTGCTGCCGTCCTGCTTGCCTTCCAGAGCCTTTTCCAGCCCTGATACCAAGTTGCAGAGTCCTTGAATGTAGGCCAGCGGCTCACCCCCCGCCGAGGTGTCGATCACGCCACCGGCGTCGTCCTAGAGGGAGTAATGAATGAGTACGACTTTGTAAGCAGAAATTTCCACGGGATGTCTCCGAATGGGGGGTGGCGGTGCACCGGGTTACAACAATCAATTATGGTGAATTAACCGTATGGTCAATCAAGCGCGCTTCAAGGTCATAGGCACCGGCCGCCGTGATCTGCACGTCCACCAGAGAGCCTACGCTTAGGGCGCGGCCCGCGCGGCGCGCGCCGGCGATGCGCACGGTGCCGTCGATCTCGGGGGCATCGCTGCTCGAGCGCCCGATCGCAACGTCGCCGTCGATACGGTCGATGAGCACCGGCATTGTGCGGCCGATCTTCCCCTCGAGCCGCTGCGCGCTAATCTCGGCAGCGAGTTCCATGAAGCGAGCGCGGCGCTCCGCTTTCAGCTCTGCGGGAACCGGCGTCTCTTGCAGCGCGTTGGCTGCGGCGCCCTCCACCGGGGAGTATTCGAAGCAGCCCACTCGGTCGAGCTGCGCCACGCGCAGCCAATCGAGCAGCTGTTGGAAATCCTGCTCGGTTTCGCCGGGAAATCCGACGATGAAAGTGCTGCGGATCGTGATATCGGGAACCACGCGCCGCCAAGCAGCGATGCGCTCCAAGGTGTTTTCGGCAGCCGCCGGCCGTTTCATCAATTTCAAGATGCGTGAGCTGGCGTGCTGGAAAGGGATGTCCAAGTAAGGCAGCACCTTGCCTTGCGCCATCAGCTCGATGACTTGATCGACGTGCGGATACGGATATACATAGTGCAGCCGGATCCAAACGCCCAATTCGCCCAAGGCAGCGGACAAGTCATAAAAGCGGGCCCGGCGCTCCGCATTGCGCCAAGATTGCGCCGCATATTTCAGATCGACCCCATAGGCGCTCGTGTCCTGCGAAATAACCAGGATTTCCTTGACGCCGGCGCGCACCAGCTGTTCGGCTTCGCGTAACACCTCACCGATGGGCCTGCTGACCAGATCGCCGCGCATCGAAGGAATGATGCAAAAGCTGCAGCGATGGTTGCAGCCCTCGGAAATCTTCAAGTAGGCGTAGTGCCGCGGCGTCAGCCTGATGCCCTGCTCGGGCACCAAGTCGAGAAACGGTTCGTGTTTCGCGGGCAGATATTCGTGCACGGCCGCGACCACTTCTTCGTAGCGCTGCGGACCGGTGATTTTGAGCACCTGGGGATGGCGGTCGAGAATCTTTTGCGGCTGGGCGCCCAAGCACCCGGTCACGATCACCTTGCCATTCTCCGCCAACGCCTCGCCGATGGCGTCCAGCGACTCATCTACCGCGGCATCAATGAAGCCGCAGGTATTGACCAGCACCAGGTCGGCCGCGCCATAGCTGGCAGCAACCTCGTATCCTTCGGCGCGCAAGCGCGTCAGGATACGTTCGGAATCGACCAGTGCTTTGGGGCAGCCTAAGCTGACAAAGCCCACTTTAGGGCTTTTGCGTTTGACGGATTTCACGCTATTTCAAGGAGTGGCGGGTTCAGGTCGAAATTGTACTCCAAATTGGCGTTTCCCGGCCGATAAGAGTTCGACAGCGGTCAACCGCTTCCCGGCGGTGCCAATTCCAAGTGTCAAATTCATCTCGCAAATTCTGCGACTTGGCGCAAATAAAAGTTGAGCCGGAAAGCACGCCGCCCCCTCAAGAAACCACCCCGCCTGTCCGATAAACACTTTGAATGTGTCACCGGTCCGCCCGCAGTGGGCAAAGTGAACACATAGGGCCTAAGAAGGGCCGGTGGTTAAACTTTCAGGAGTGCTTAAATGTCATTAGTTCTAAATACCAATATCAATTCGCTGAACGCGCAGAACAATCTGGCGGGTTCGCA
>JAQGOD010000357.1 GCA_028293775.1 Gammaproteobacteria bacterium | reverse complement strand
GCACTACAAAGTCGACGGCCGCAAGCTCGACGCGCAGCACCACATCATCGTCGAGCAACTCGAGTTCGGCGAAAAGACGGAGAGCAAGGACGCGGTGTCGCTGCCGGTCAAGCTCGCCGTGGCGCTGCTGAAAGATCGCGACGGTGTGATCGACCTGAATCTTCCCGTCACCGGTTCGCTCGACGATCCGCAATTCAAGTTAGCCCCCATCATCTGGAAAGTCTTCGTCCATATTCTGGAGAAAGCGGTCACCGCACCTTTTGCGCTGCTGGGTGCATTGTTCGGCGGCGGTCCGGATCTGCAGTTCGTCGATTTTCAACCCGGTGCCGCTGATCTCGATCCCGTCGCAACCGAAAAAGCCCAAAGCATGGTCAAGGCGTTGAACGCGAGGCCGCAACTGAAGATCGAGATTCCCATTGCGGTGGTGAAGGAACTCGATCGCCCGAGCCTCGTCGAAGCGAAGTTTCAGGCGCAGATCCATGAAGTCCAAGCGGGAGCTCGCAAGAAATCACCCAACGCCACAATCGCGTTTGAGCAACTCGATCCCGGATCACAGCTCGATACGCTGACGCAGCTTTACCTCAAGGATTTTGGTGCCGAACCGAAATTCCCCGACTCCGTGGCGGCGATCAAAACCAAACCGGAAATTATCGCGGCAAAAATTGAGTTCTTGAGCCGCGAATTGCACTCGCACATGGCAGTCGACGACTCGGCCTTGACCGCTTTAGGGCAGCAAAGAGCAATGAACCTGCAACAGGCTCTGTTGACCGGTACGCAGATCGATCCGGAGCGGGTATTTCTGGTGGCCAACGACAAGGCACGCGAACAGGACGGTCGGGTGCGGCTGGAATTTTCACTGCGCTGAAGTGCGGCGAGTAGGAATCGCCGCCTTCGACGGATGAGCGTAAGCTAGCGCAAAGAAGGAGCGCCGGCTTGCCCATTCTCGATGTGGTATTGATCGCGATCGCCGTCATCGGATTGTCGGGGTTCCGTGTCGCGCAAGAGTACGAGCGCGGTGTGGTGTTCAGATTGGGGCGCTACCGGGGACTGCGCGGACCGGGCTTGTATTGGATCATTCCGTTAGGAATCGAGCGCTCCGTGCGGGTGGATATCCGCACGCGCACGGTCTCCGCCGAGCAGCAGGAAACCATCACGCGTGACAGCGTGACGATCAAGGTTAACGCCGTGCTGTGGTACCGCATCGTTGACGCGGCAAAAGCAGTCATCGAGGTGGCGGATGCGCCGGCTGCCGTGTACCAACTGGCGCTGACCGGTTTGCGCAACATCATCGGCCAGCATGATCTGGATGAAATTCTTCAGGAGCGCAACAAAATCAACACGTTGCTGAGCGACAGCATTTCCGGTTCTACGGCGTCCTGGGGTCTAGAAGTGCAACGCTTTGAGATGAAGGATGTGGAATTGCCCAAAGCGATGCAGCAGGTGATGGCCATGCAGGCGGAAGCCATTCGCGAAAAGCGTGCGCGCATCATCAAGGCGGAAGCGGAATTCGAGGCCTCGGTAAAGTTATCGGCGGCCGCAGCGCAGATGACCGCAAATCCAGCCGCGCTGGAGTTGCGGCGCATGCAGATGATTGCCGAAGTGGGCGCCGAGAACAAAAGCACCACGGTGCTAATGATCCCCTCGGATTTTGTCTCGCTGGCGCATACGCTTAACGACTATCTCGTCCGGCAGCGACCCTTGCCCTAAGGGTTTATCCCAAGTCCGTTTTCTGCGACAGGCGCTATTGCAGCAACTTTGCAGCGCAAGGTTTCGTGATCAAGATCTCACTTTCAAACTGATTATGCCGGGTACTCTTCGCCTGCCTCTACGATCCATCCTGGCAACGGAGAACGCCGAATGAGCAATCCCTACAATAGTGCGACCGAGCGAGCGTCGGTCCTGGGCCCGACCCTATATTTCAAGGGCGACTTGACCGCCGAAGAGGATCTTCTGATTCAAGGGCGAGTGGAAGGATCGATCACTCACACGCAACGCCTGACTGTGGGCCCGCAAGGCACGGTCAAGGCGAATATCAAAGCGCAACTGATCATCGTCGAGGGGACCGTAGAAGGTGATCTGCATGCCGAGAAATCCGTGTTCGTGAAGGACTCGGCGAAGGTCTGCGGGAATATATTCTCACCCACAGTGAGCATCACCGAAGGCGCCAATTTTAGCGGCAGCATCGATATGGACGGGAAGAAAGCTGCACAGCAGCAGGGTAAATTTGAGCCGGTCCGTCCGCCCAAAGCCGCCGGTGGCGTCGCCTAACAATGTCGTGGTTTAAAAAACCTCTCAATGGAGATGAGCCAATGATGAATGCCAATGCCAGCAGCCGCCAAGGAGCCCCGGAGCCTTCCCTGACTCGCCCAGAGCCGCGAGTGCCGGGTGGCGAACCACGATCGCCGGTCGCACGCACACCTGAACCGGCACGCGCCCCCGATGCCAAGGCAGCGGAAACTGCCTCACGGGCCTCGATATTGGGCCCGACCTTGCGATTCAAAGGCGAATTGTCGGCGCAAGAAGATTTGATCGTTCAAGGAAGCGTCGAGGGCTCGATCACGCATACCCAGAGTCTCACGGTGGGCACCGACGGCACGATGAAGGGCGACATCCGCGCGCGGGTCATCGTCATCGACGGCAAGGTCGAGGGGGATCTGTACGCGACCGAATCGGTCAGCATTCGTGCCACCGCCAAGGTCAAAGGCAACGTATTTGCACCGCGCGTCGGCATCAGTGAAGGTGCTTTTTTCCAGGGTCAAATCGAAATGCAGCCATCGGGCGCGGCCGTGCAAGAACATAGCGCTCGCCTGCGCCAGGCCGCGATATCACCGGCCATGGACTCGATCGCCGTCGATCAAATGATGAGCGGGTCTTAAAATTAGGCCCTCAATCCGGAACGAATAGGTCCGGATCCACCCAGGCGCGGTTCAAGCTCAAGCCCCAGTGCAAATGCGGCCCGGTCGCGCGGCCCGTCATACCGACTTTACCCAAAGTTGCGCCGGCAGAGACATGCTGGCCGGGTTTGACCTCGACAGCGCTCAAGTGACAATACATGCTGATCAAGCCTCGGCCATGATCGACAAATACCGTATTGCCATTGAAAAAGTAATTGCCGGTGTCGATGACGGTGCCTGCCAGGGGGACTCTTACCGGCGTGCCCGCGGGCGCAGCAATGTCCATGCCGCCATGCGGATTGCGTGCCTCGCCGTTGAAAATGCGGCGCATGCCGAAGGAACTCGAGCGTACTCCCGGAACCGGTGGTTCCCAACGCAGCGAATGTGGCTGATCGTCCGACCAGCGACTCAAGTCATGATCGATGGTCGATTTCTCGCGCTCCACGCGCTCGAGGTCCGCGCGCGATAGATTCACCTTGGCCGGGGCCACCTTCAGGGATTGGCTGGCATAGTGCTTGTCGCTGACGAGGAAATCGACCTCCTGCCTCCCTTCTTGGGTGCGTATGGTAACGTGGCGCGGCGCCAGCGGCGCCGATAGGGGTATACCAATAACGGCGAGCCATTGCGCGCCGTCCTGAACGACCAAGGCGCGATGTCCATCGACGTCCACATAAGGCATCGAGTCGCCATGCACCTCGAGATGGATTATTTTAATTCCGCCTGGCACGGCGCTCTCGCGCGGCAACACATAGGCCAAGCCGAGAGAGGGACACAGGCACAAAAACAGCCAGGCGAAGCGATTCATGGGCCTTGTACCTTGGCGCGAATTTTTCCTTTCGCCAGGCGCGCTTCAATGAGGGTGTCGGGTGCCACATCTGCGGCGTTGAGTAGAATCCCGCCG
>JAQGOD010000301.1 GCA_028293775.1 Gammaproteobacteria bacterium | reverse complement strand
GTGTATTTCCCTCGCACCGAGTTTTGCACCGACAATGCCGCCATGATCGCGCTTGCCGGATGCCTCCGCTGGGCGGCGGGCATGCGCGAGGGCGTTGGGATGAACGCGCGCGCGAATTGGGAACTCGGAAGCCTAGGAGTCTAAATTGGACAAGATATTCATTCACGAGCTCAAGACGGAAGCCATCGTTGGGATATTCGACTGGGAAAGACAGGTCAAGCAAACCGTCATCATCGATATCGAATTCAGCGCGGATATCCGCAAAGCGGCGCTCTCCGATTCCATCGACGACACATTGAACTACAAGGCGGTCGCAAAGCGGGTACTGGCCTTTGTCGAAGCATCGAGCTTTCACTTGGTAGAGACGCTCGCCGAGCACCTGGCCGTGCTCATCCTTCAGGAATTCGGCGTTGCCTGGGTACGCATCGCCCTGAGCAAGCCGGGTGCGATCCGCGGCTCGCGCGACGTCGGCGTCGTGCTGGAACGTCGTGTGTCTGATCTCACGTCAGATGCTGCGGCCGCCATCCACTGCGATGATTTGCCCGGTGATGTACGGCGCGTCCTTGGCCAAGAATAGCGCGGTACGGGCGATGTCTTGCGGCGTGCCGTGGCGCTTGAGTGCGGTCTTAGCGATGATTTCGCGCTTCAAGGCCTCGTCCATTTCAGTTTCGGGCCAGAGTACGGGCCCCGGCGCGATACCATTGACGCGAACCTCCGGTCCCAGTTCGCGGGCCAAGGAGCGGGTGAGCATCGCCAGCCCCGCCTTGGCGGCGCTGTAAACAGGATGAGCCTTGAGCGGCTGCATTCCGTGGATGTCGACCATATTTATGATGAGTCCGCGTTGCGCGCGCAAGCTCGGCGCAGCGGCTTGCGACAAGAACAAGGGCGCCTTGAGGTTGGTGCCGATGAGGTCATCCCACTGCGCCGGCGAAATGCTGCCGATCGGCGTGGCGTAGAAGCTCGACGCATTGTTGATCAAGATGTCCAAGCGTCCGAATTGCCGCAAGGTCGCCGCGATCAGTTTGTCGGGTGCATCCGCCTCCAACAGGTACGCCGCAAAAATGGCCGCCGACTGCGGACGGACGTTGTTGAATTCGTCCGCCAGGCCAATGGCCGCGGCGGCCGAGGAGCGATAGTGGATCAACACATTCGCACCGGCTGCATGCAGCGCCCGCGCGATCTCCGCGCCGACGCGGCGTGCCCCGCCCGTGATCAGCACCACCTGATCACGCAGGGCAAAGTTGTCATTAATGGCCACCATGCGTGAACGATACGCCAACTTTTGTGGCGGCGCGAAATGACGCAGGATGCCGACGCGACGCGGCACAGCGAACTCACGCGCGCCCATTTGGCCGAGCAGATCGCCGCCGCGGGCGGGTACTTGAGCTTCGAGCGCTTCATGGACTTGGCGCTGTACGCCCCGGGCCTCGGCTACTACAGCGTTGGCACGGAAAAACTCGGGATGGGCGGCGATTTCACCACCGCACCCGAGGTCTCGAGCCTGTTCGGCCGTTGCGTCGCACGGCAATGCGCGGAGGTGTTGCGCGCATTCTCAGCGCCTTGCATTCTCGAGATAGGCGCGGGCAGCGGGCGCCTGGCGGCGGATGTGTTGGCGCGCTTGGATCAGCTCGGGCAGCTTCCCCAGACCTATTGGATACTCGAGATCAGCGCGGATTTGCGCGCGCGCCAGCGCGCGATGCTTCAAGAGCGCGCGCCCCACTTGATCGCGCGCGTGCACTGGCTCGACCAGCCTCCGCAGCAAGCTTTTGACGGCGTAGTGTTCGCCAACGAGGTGCTCGACGCGCTGCCGGTGGCGCGCTTTCGCTGGCATTCGCGGGGCATCGAGGAATTGGGTGTGAGCATCGCTGATGGGCAGTTCGTGTGGGCCGCAAGGCCGGCGAATCTCGGTATGAGTCAGCAATGTCGCCGCCTCTACGAGGCGAGCGGCGGCTGGGATGAGGGGTACATTTCCGAATACTGCCCACGCTTGCACGGCTTTACACGAGCCGTCACGCACGTGCTGCGCGCCGGCGCGGCGCTGTGGTTCGACTATGGATTGCCGCGCGCCCAATATTATCTCCCCGAGAGACATGAGGGCACGCTCGTGTGTCACTATCGGCATCGAGCCACCAGCGATCCTTTCTCGCATGTCGGCCTGCAGGACATCAGCGCGTGGGTTGATTTCACCGCGCTCGCGGAAGGCTCGCGCGAGGCCGGGTTCGAACTGTCCGGCTTCACCACGCAAGCGCATTTTCTGGCCGCTACCGGCATCGATGAAGAGATGCGCCTCGCTGCCGGTGATGATGAGAATCGATTTGCGCGCCTTGCCGGCCAGGCGCGCCAATTGATGCTGCCGGGGGAGATGGGTGAACGCTTCAAGGCGATGGCCTGGCAGCGAGGCATCGAGACGCCGCTGTCCGGTTTCGAACTCCTCGACCTTAGGCACACACTCTAAGACGGTGGCCACGCATGGACCTGTCGCTAAGGGGCGCCGCTGCGCGGGACTTGCGAGGCCAGCGCCGCGATGGCTTCCAGGCGCCGCGCGTGCAGCCGCTCGGCAATTTGCGGCCCGGCATATTGGGCAATGTCCTGTGCCGTCGGTTTGATCGCAGCGGCGGCATCGCGCGCGGCTTGCAGATAAGGCCGCTGCGGATAAGGCTGGTCCTCGAGGCCCAAGCGGCCGCGCGAGTCGGCCTCGCAGGCGAGCAGCGCCTGGGAGAATCGCTCGGGCCGCCGAAATGCGTCGGTTTTTTCCAGGATTCCCAAGATGGTTCTTGCGCGCAACTCAAAGGCACGGTGCACGTTGCCGTGGTAGCGCGCCACAATCACGGCGAGCTCGCAATACTCGTTCGGCAGCCGCAATCGCTTAGCCATCGCCTCGATGAGGGCAACGCTGCGCTCTTCGTGTCCCTTGTGGCCGGGCCACTCCTCATGCGGAGTGGTTGCCTTGCCAAGATCGTGCACCAGCGCGGCGAAGCGAACCTTCGGCTCCGCACTCAAGTTCACCGCCTGATCGAGCACCATGAAGGTGTGCACGCCGGTGTCAATTTCCGGGTGCCACTTCTCCGGTTGAGGTACCCCGAACAGCGCATCGATTTCCGGATAGATGATCTTCAGCGCGCCGCATTCGCGCAGCACGCGAAAAAATACGCTGGCCCCCGCCTCGCGCAGGGCCTTTTCGGTTTCCTGCCACACACGTTCGGCCACCAGCGCGTCGACCTCGCCGCGCGCCGACATCGCGCGCATGAGTTCCAGGGTCTGCGGCGCGACGCGAAAGCCCAAGGAAGCAAAGCGTGCGGCAAACCGCGCCACGCGCAAGATGCGCACCGGATCCTCGACGAAGGCCGGCGAGACATGCCGAAGCACGCGATCGTCAAGGTCGTGCTGTCCGTGGAAGGGATCGACCAGCGATCCGTCTTCGGTTTGCGCGATGGCGTTGATGGTCAGATCACGGCGTGCGAGATCCTCCTCGAGCGTGACCTCAGGACCGAATTCAACCGTGAACCCGCGGTAGCCCGGCGCTACTTTGCGCTCCAGCCGCGCCAGTGCATATTCCTCATGGGATTGAGGGTGCAGGAACACCGGAAAATCGCGGCCCACTTCGCGATATTTCAAGCGCAACAGCT
>JAQGOD010000293.1 GCA_028293775.1 Gammaproteobacteria bacterium | reverse complement strand
GGCTACTGTGGGATCCTCCGCCTTGAGCGATGATCGCCCGGATTTGGATGGCCTACCTGCGGCAGTGCCCGCCCGCAGTCAGTGGGGTCGATTGCCTCTGGTTTGGATCCTCCCTGCGCTCGTGGTTCTGGTCGGTGGTTTCGTCGTCATTCGCGAGAAACTTAACCAGGGCACCTCGATCGAGATTCGATTTGCCAACGCCGAAGGCCTGGAGGCGAACAAGACCAGAGTACGCTACAAAGATGTAGAAATCGGCGAAGTCACGGACATTCGCGTCAGCGAGGATCGCAAGGGAGTCATCGTAACGGCGGACATCCATCGCAATGCTCGATCGTACTTGGTTGATGACACGCGATTTTGGGTGGTGCGGCCGCGCGTATCCGGGGCCGGTGTGTCGGGTTTGGCGACGCTGGTATCGGGGGCTTACATCAGCGTTGA
The DNA here is from genome assembly GCA_028293775.1 of Gammaproteobacteria bacterium. The sequence continues at coordinate 2,884 of JAQGOD010000293.1, read as the reverse complement.
CGTAGGGCACTCCGGAGTCAAGCGCGTTCGCTTCGTCGGGCTTGAAATACCCCCCATCGTGACCGTGGATTTGCCGGGCCGCGAATTCGTTTTGCATGCCGATGACTTGGGATCCTTGGATATAGGCTCCTCGGTTTTCTATCGACACATCACGGCCGGCCAAGTAGTGGGGTACGCTCTGGACCCGGGCGGCACCAGCGTCACCATTCAGGTGTTCATCAATGCGCCATTTGACGGCTACGTCACCAGTGCGACCCGCTTCTGGCAGGCAAGCGGGATAGACATGTCGGTCAATGCCGATGGAGTGAAATTGCATACTGAATCGCTTGCATCCATTCTCGAAGGCGGCGTTGCATTTGGAGCGCTGCCCGGCGTCACGGTCGCGCATGTCGCGCCCGATGCGGTATTTACGCTATATGAGGATCAGGACCGAGCAATGCGTCCGTCCGAGGCGGAAGTTCGCTCATTCGTGATGTACTTCGGCGGCACCTTGCGCGGGTTGTCCGCGGGCGCACCCGTCGAGCTGCACGGCATCAAGGTGGGAGAGGTAAAGAGCGTCGACGTTGAATATGATCAGGGCGCCGGCTCGCTGGCATTTCCGGTGGTTGTGGAGGTGTATCCCCAGAGATTACGCGGGCGCATGCAAGGTCAAAGCCCTGGCGCCGCGGCGCATGGGCCGAACGAGTCGGCCAGCCGAGCGATGATCGATAGTCTGGTATCGCACGGGCTGCGCGCCGAGCTCAAGACCGGGAATCTACTGACCGGCCAGAAATTCGTGGCCCTTGATATTCATCAGGACGCTCCAAAGGATCGGGTCGGCTGGATGGAACAGCCGGCCATTTTCCCGACCATCTCAAGCGGCCTCGACGATATCCAAGACTCGGTCGGTGTCATTGCAAAGAAACTCAGCAAGGTACCTTTTGAACGGCTCTCGGCGCGTCTGATGGCCGCCATGGATTCGCTGGACCGCACTTTGCAGAGCGCTGATCACTTGCTGCAGAATGTCGACGGCAACCTGGCCCCGCAGGTGCAATCCACGCTTGCGGAAGCGCAAGGCGCACTGAAGAATGCCAAGGAGCTCTTAGGCCGAGATTCTCCGCTAGAGAGCGACCTGGGTTCGACATTGCTGCAGGTATCACGCGCGGCGAAATCGATCAGCGCGTTGGTAGACTATTTAGAACGACATCCAGAATCATTGCTTCGCGGCAAACCGGCCGGCGCAAAATGAAATTTCTACCCTTGCTGCTCTGTCTCCTAAGTGCGTGCGGCTGCGTGTCGCGGCAACGCGATCATTTTTATGTGCTCGATGCGCAACCCGCTGCTGCTGCGGAATCGCGTTCGCAGTTCGATCGGCAAATTACGTTGCGCGTCACCGTGCCTTCGCTCGTTGACCGCGCCGAGATGGTGCTGACGGCGCAGAGCGGCGTGACGGTGCTCGATCATGAGCGTTGGGCAGCGCCGCTGGCGGATCTCGTGACCGCGACCTTGGGTCAAGATATCGAGCGTCGCCGCGTCAATGCCGTGGTATTGCAAAGGAGCGAAGATCAAGCCGGTATCCCGGTTGTCAGAATGGCAATCGCGATCGACGAAATGACCGCCCGCCTCGGCGCGCCGGTCGCCATCGAGACTCACTGGCGTGTTACCGACGCGCGTACCGGCAAGGTGTCCCTCGGCCGCGACTCGTTCGTGAGTTCGCAGCCGACCCAAAGTTATGCGCAGCTGGCCACTGCATTGAGTTCTTGCATTGCCTTATTGGCAGATCGCTTGGTGCGGGAAATTCCGGCCACTTAAAAGCCAAGCAGGTAGGCCGATACTCAAGGTGGCGGGCGCCTCGATACGGAAGCGCCCGCCGATCAACACGCGCAGCCGCGTCTAAGGTTCTACCACGATGTCGTTGTGCACGGAATTGACGCCTTCCGTGTTCTTCGCGATCTCTCCCGCTAAATCGCGCGCGTCCATCGTGGGCGCCCGGCCGCTCAGCCAAACAGCGCCGTTCGCATCGGTGTCGACGTTGATTCGGGTCAGGGTCGACATATGCTTTGCCGCGAGCTTCGCCTTTACCTTGGTCGTAATAGCCGAATCCTTAATGTAGTGGTGCGATTCGGTCGCGCCCTCCTCGGCCATCGCCAGCGGCCCGCAGGCCACGCCCAACGCGATCACGCCGCATAGAATGATATGTTTTTTCATTTATTCTCCTTAGTGATTAGAGCCTGCTGGCCCGACGTTCATGCGCATTCTGACCGAGGCCAGCTCTGCCCGCTGTAGGCTGGCGCCGCCGCGTGCCTGGCGGGCTGTCTGACGGCCTTATCCCACACAGCCGCGGCATGGCTTATTTATTGTCGATGGCCGACCGTTCGCCGCGGATGCTCGAGCGCACGGCCGTGTGCTCCGTCATGGATAACAAGCGCGCGCTGTTGACCAATGCCATGTGGGTCAGCGCTTGGGGAAAGTTACCGAGCATGCGTTTGGCGCGAGGATCATACTCCTCGGCAAATAAGCCGACATCATTGCCTAGGGCCAACAAGCGCTCGAACATCGCTTCAGCTTCTTTGCGACGCCCGGTGAGCAAATAACTGTCGACCAACCAGAACGAGCAGGCTAGAAACGCGCCCTCCCCCGCCGGCAGCGAGTCAACCGGTGTGGCGCTGGAGTATCGCAATACGAGACCATCCACGAGCAAGTGCCGCTCGATGGCTTCAATGGTTCCAAGCACGCGTGAATCGTCGGGCGGCAGAAAGCCAACCTGCGGAATGAGCAGTAAGCTGGCATCCAAGAAGGGGGAATCGTACGCCTGAACAAAGCTGTTGTTGCTCCGGTCGAAACCCTTGTCGCACACCTGCGCATGAATGATGTGGAGCAGCTCGCGCCATCGATCTATCGGTCC
>JAQGOD010000255.1 GCA_028293775.1 Gammaproteobacteria bacterium | reverse complement strand
GAGCGGATCGATGCGCGTGCGCATGGTGGTGACACTGGTCGCGAATATCAATGGCGCCTGCCCCAACCTTCTGCCGGATTTGCGCTGCGGAATTTATGAGCGGCGGCCTCTGGTGTGCCGCATCTATCCTGTCGAGACCAATCCCTTCATTCGACTTGAGACTGCGAAGAAGGGCTGCCCGCCGGAGGCGTGGTCCGCCGAGCATCCGCTGCTGCAGCGTGAGGGTCGCGTCGTCAGCGAGGTGATACGCGACGATGTTTTTAGGTGGCGGGAAGTGAACGTGGACGACGTGAGGATGAAGCTAGAATTGTGTGCTGCGTTGAATATCGTGGACGCCGCGGTGGCCCAAGAAGGATTTTTGATTTATTCCCCGCCCCTGGCCGAACTGCTGAAAGCGCTGTCCGTTGACAGCGAAGAGAGCGAAGGCGGCGCCGAGGAAGCGCAGTGGCGCCTGCTCTCGGATCGAGACGACACGCTGGATCATCTCGCGAAAGCAGGGGCGGATTTTTCGCATCCCCGCGACGTGAGCGCTGTAGATTTCGAGTATATCGGCCTGAAGCGCTAGGGCGGCCCGGCGCTAAGGCGGCCTGGCGCTAAGGCGGCGGCGGTAAATCGCTTACGCGAATTTAGGCAGCGGCGTCACTACCGCGGCGGGGGAGCCGATGCGAATCTCCGGCAGGGTTCGCTCCGGCAGGGTGCGCAGCTCGTTCAAGGCAAACACCAGCAAGGTGCCGGTGGCGCCGGTCAAACCAACGTTGCCGGTTTTGATGGCGGAATAGGACTGGATGGCGATATCGACCAATCGCCGCTGTTCCTCGGCAAAAATAACCAACCGTTGTTGCAAGGTTGCTGCTTCACTGTCGATCGATGTTTGCCGGCCAGACCCAAACGAGGCAACGGCGTCTGCAATGGCGTTGTCGAGGCAGCGGTTGAGCGTGCGAAACTCGTCGCTGGAAATGGTCTTGTCCTCTTCGACCGCCAAGGCCGTGACGGATTGGCAAACATCTCCGTAGTCGTGCACGACTTGGTCAACGGTATAGCCGATACGCAGCAACTCGGCCCCGTGTAAAGCTGCCGCGCGGCCGATGTCCGTCGGCGCCGGCGCAGGGGCGGCCTCGGGACTTCGGGAGCTTGTGGTTTGCTCGATACGCAGGGTTTCGACCAGCTGTTCCAGGAACAGCGGTACGCCGTGATCCGATGCGCCTTTGTGCCTGGCGGGCTCCATCCGCCTGGCGACCTTCGCGCTGCATCGCTTGATGATTTCATCGCGATGGGTGGTTAAAAACTCGTGAAGCATCAACCTACGGTACGCCCAGGGAACTCCAACGTCTGTGCGGAAGCGTACAGAGGGCCAAGTTCCTAGTGTGCGAACTCGTACCCGGATTTATTCTGCTTTGCACGGTACATGGCCTGGTCCGCGCGTTTGATCAATGCCTCCGCTGTGACGCCGTCTTTCGGGAAAATCGAGATTCCCATGCTTGCCGCGACACGGGGCGTGTCGGTCACGCCGGCAATGAGGCCCTCGCACGGAGCATGCATCGCCCTGAGGATTTTTTGGGCGATCATCACGATGTCTTTTTGCTCGTGGATTTGCGTCAGCAGGTATAAAAATTCGTCACCGCTGCGGCGGCTGACGGTGTCATCGTCCCGGGTATTATCCTTCAGCCGCTTTGCCATGGTTTGTAAGACGGCGTCCCCCACCTGATGTCCAAACCTGTCATTAATCTCTTTGAACTTATCCAGATCAAGGAACATGACGGCCAAAGTCCAGCGATAACGTTTCGCCTGCGCAATCCCATGCTCTAAACGGTCTTTGAAAAGCGCCCGATTCGGCAAGCCGGTCAACGCATCGTGGAAAGCCGCATTGCGCGCACTCTCCTCCTGCTCGATCGCGGCAGCCAATTGGTGATCGACCAGGGTGCGATTCCGGACTTCATTCTCGAGCGCCTGATTCAAGGCCGTAAGCTTTGCCGAAGCGTCTTGAAGTTTGCTTTCCACGGCCGCGCTATTCGCCAGGGCGGCTTGAATGCCCGGCCAATCTCCGATTGCCAGTTCTTCCCTGATTTGCCTATTCACGCCCGTCAGCTCTTCGCCCGATTGCTTCATCAGTTCATTGACGTGTTCGCTTTGCTTCAGCACTTGAGCGAGGAGTAGCTCAGGCCCATTGGCCCGTTCTGGAGTTCCGTCCTCAAATTCGATTGTCATGTCCATGGATCACGTCTAGCAGGGGGGGCGCAAAATGCTACTACGCGCGTGCACGGATGGATATGCGCTACCGTACATAGCCCAAGTAAACCTAACCAATCTGCAGGCAAACGCCGAAGGCGAGGGCCTAGTGGGGCAGTTCCGATGCGGCGTGCCTAGCCGCGGGCTTTCGGATGCCGAGTGGTATCTCCGAAATAATGGTCCGTACTGCCGTGCCGAGCTCTGCCGCTAGGGCCGATTCGGACTTACCCGAAAAGGGTGGAACCGATGCGGCGTGAAGCGCAATGAGTCTCACGGCAGAAATGGATTGGGCCGAACGATAATCGAGACCTGGGGATCCTTGCTGCAACGCCGCCATAAATCCCTGGGACCAGCGCATTGCGGCGTCGGCGCCTGCGGACCCGGCAACCGAGTCGTGAAGTGCAGGGACGAAGGATAGCGGAGCGGTATTGAGGATACGGGTGAGATGCTGTCGGTATCCGAGAATCAAGCGAAGAAATCTATCGTAAGAAGCCGGTGCTTCGATTTTCGCCGCGACTTTCCAGCCGCGGATACCCCAAATCGCGGGCAGCCAGGCGCCGGGAGAAACATTGACCGGCCAGACAATCATGCCAACCAGATATCCTTCGATCGCGACAATATTCATGGTGTCGCGAGGCCAATCGGCCTCGTTGAGCCATGCGCTCAAACTCGATCGATCGCTCGAGAGGAAATCCACGGAGCCGAACTTTCCGATATCGGGCGGAACGAGCGACGGCGGCGGCTCCTTGAATCGGCGCCACTTAGTTCTTCTTGATAACAAAACCGCTCCCGTTTCAGAACCCGACACTGTAGCCTAATTTGAACTTGCGCGTGCGGGCCTTATCAGAAGTCGGGCCCATTCCTTCTTGAGCACGGCGTAACACTCGCAGGCGCGAGTCTCGAGCCCAGATCGCTCCAGAACCGAGATATGGCCGCGGCGATAACCGATGAAGCCAGCGAGCCGCAATTGTCCCGCAGCCTCCGTAATGCCTTCCCGCCGTACGCCGAGCAAGCTGGCAATCAGTTCTTGCGTTATGACCAGTTGGCCCGTGGGGATTCGATCGAGCGTGCCGAGCAGCCAGCGGCACAGCTGCTGCTCCACGAGGTGATGTCGGTTGCAAGCGGCGTTTTGTGCCACTTGTGCGATCAGCGCTTGTGTGTAGCGAAGCAACAAGCGGCAGGTTGGACCGCCAAGATCAAATTCCTGCT
>JAQGOD010000494.1 GCA_028293775.1 Gammaproteobacteria bacterium | reverse complement strand
CGCTCGAGCAGAGTCCAAGCGGCGCCGTGCTGGCGGTTCCGCTTGTCGATACCATCAAGCGCGAGCGAGAGGGAGCGCTCGAGACCGTGGACCGCGCGGGTCTGTGGCGAGCATTGACCCCGCAGGTTTTTGCCTTCGCGCAGTTGCGCCGTGCGCTTCGGGACGCGGCGCGTGCCGGCATCGCCGTGACCGATGAAGCGCAAGCCATGGAACGTCTCGGTGTTCACGCGTCCTTGGTGCGCGGCTCGCCCTTCAATATCAAAGTGACTCGCGCCGAGGACCTGGACGTCGCGGCTGGCATACTCAAGATGGGGGAGAGCAACGATATGCGCGTCGGACAAGGGATGGATGTGCACGCTTTTGGAGCCGGCGATCATGTTGTGTTGGGCGGCGTGCGCCTGGCGCACAATCAAGGTGTAGTCGCGCACTCGGACGGCGACGTCGTAATCCACGCCTTGTGCGATGCCCTGCTCGGTGCCATGGGCGACGGCGACATTGGCCAGCATTTCCCGGATACGGACCCGCGCTATCGCGGGGTGGATAGCCGCGTGTTTCTGCGCGTGGTGGCCGAGCGCATGCAGACCGCGGGCCTAAGATTGATCAACGCCGACATCACGGTGCTGGCCGAAGCGCCGCGCATCGCCGCGCACCGCGGCGCCATGGCGGCCAATCTCGCGGCGGATCTCAATGCCGCGGCTGAGCTGATCAACATCAAGGCCACGACCACCGAGCGATTGGGATTCATCGGGCGAAAGGAAGGGCTCGCTGCGCTGGCGTCGGTGCTGCTAGGCCCGAAGTAAAACGTAGAGCGCGCCGGTCCCGCCATCGATTGGGCGGGCGAAGGTGAATGCCATCACGTCGGTGTGCCGGCGCAGCCACAGGTTCACTGCCGTCTTGAGCACAGGCCCGCGCGTTCCGGAGCGATAGCCTTTGCCGTGGATAATCCTCACACAGCGCTGGCCCGCATCGCGGCTTCGGCCGATAAAATCGGCGAGGCGATCGCGCGCCGCCGCTTGGTTCAAACCGTGAAGATCCAGCTCGTTCTCGGTCGGGTACAATCCGCGGCGCAAGCGGCGCATCACCTGGGAGCGCACGCCGGCACGCTGAAACGACAGCGGCTCATCGCCGCTATCCGCGCTCTCGGCGCTCTCCGTGCTGATCAAAGGCATGATGTCGTCGAGATTTTCGAGCGATGCAGCGGCCGGCTTGCGGCGTCGCGTTCTAGGTTTGGGCGCCATAAGTCCTGCCGCCACAGGCCGCTGAATTAGCGGTTTGACGTCGCGCACCGCCGCCCGAAATACGCTCGCTTCGCTCGACAGGTTTTTTTCGGAGGCTAGGTCGGTCAAGCTTTTTTTGCGCATCGATCTTAAGCTTCAGTCGGCTATCGGGGTTTTCGGCATTACAGTATAGTCCGCACGGCGATACCCGCCAGCGCCCCCGCAGGCTTACTTTGTGAAGATCCTCCTTTCCAATGACGACGGCTACCGTGCCGAGGGCTTGGCAGCACTCGGGGAAGCGATCAAGCCGCTCGGTGACGTTACCATTGTGGCTCCCGACCGAAATCGCAGCGGCGCAAGCAATTCGCTCACCCTCGATGTGCCCGTTCGGGCTGTGCGGTACGACACGGACGCTTACTACGTCAACGGCACGCCCACCGACTGCGTGCATTTGGCGATCTCAGGCTTGTTTGATTTCGAGCACGACATCGTGGTATCGGGCGTGAATGACGGGGCCAACTTGGGTGATGACACGCTTTACTCCGGTACCGTGGCCGCCGCCGTCGAGGGCCGGTTCTTAGGGTTGCCCGCCATCGCCGTGTCGCTGTGCCTGAACGCCGACGGCCCACGCAATTTCACGAGCGCCGCGGAAGTGGCCGCGGCGCTCGTGAAGCGCATGGCGCAACGCCCGTTGTACGGGCCCGAGACCGGGCCAGTCATTTTGAACGTGAACGTGCCGGACTTGCCCGCAGGACAATTGCGCGGTATCAAGGTGACGCGGCTGGGAAACCGGCATCGCGCCAAGCCCATCGTCAAGGCAAAAGACCCGCGCGGCCGGGATGTCTATTGGGTGGGGAATGCAGGTGCCGGACAGGATGCCGGTCCGGGAACCGACTTTCACGCTGTCGCTGAAGGGTACGCGTCGGTTACACCCCTGCAGATCGATTTAACGCGGCATGCGGCGCTGCCTGATTTGAAGCGATGGCTCGAGCTTTGAGTAACTTTCCGGAAGGCCCCCGTCTCAGCGGCATCGGCATGACCTCGGCGCGAACCCGGGAGCGGCTGGTGCAGCGCCTGCAAGAACAAGGCATCAAGGATCAGCGGGTGATCGATCGGATACGCACGGTGCCGCGGCATCTTTTCATGGATGAGGCGTTGGCCAGCCGTGCGTACGAGGACACCGCGCTGCCGATTGGATTCGGACAAACGATATCGCAGCCTTTTGTGGTGGCGAAAATGACCGAGGCACTGCTGGCAGGTGGAGGTATCGAGAAGGTATTGGAAATAGGCACAGGCTGTGGCTATCAAACCGCCGTGCTCTCGCCTTTGGTCAAGACAATTTATACTCTCGAGAGAATTGATCCGTTACTGAAGAGGGCGCGGCGCACCTTGCGAGAATTGCGAATTCGCAATGTCAATTTTCGTCACGATGATGGGAACATCGGGTGGGCCGCCCGGGCACCGTTTGATGGAATATTATTGACGGCCGCGCCGCACTCCGTGCCCCAGGCGCTGTTCGATCAGCTCAGGCTGGGGGGACGATTGATCGCACCCGTGGGACCCGAGGGCCGGCAAGAGTTATTCCGCTACACCAAGGGTGAGACGCGGATGGACCGCCAGTCACTCGGCTCAGTGAGTTTCGTCCCTTTGGTCTCGGGACTGCAGCGGTAGATCTAACGTTGCGCTGGCAGCGTTGGATCTGCGGTGTGGGACTTTCCTGTCTGTGTGCGGCTTGTGCGGATAGGGCGGTTCATGAGCCGGCCCTGTATGTCGTGAAACCGCAGGACACGCTGTACAGCATCGCTTGGCGCAATGGCATCGATTTTCGCGACTTGGCGCGCTGGAATGGGATCGGGGCTGATTTTCGAATCGCCGTTGGCCAAGTGCTAAAGATGTCACCGAGCGAGGGCGCGCCGCCCCTTACCGCCGGCAAGAAAATCGAGTCACGCGACAACGCCAAGCTACCTCCGGCCGGCGGCCCGTCGTCGCTCGTATGGTCCTGGCCCACGGACCGGCTATCCGCGCCGCAGCCAGTGCAAAGCGGCGGAATAATTCTGCAGGGACGCGAAGGTCAAGATATTCGAGCCGCCTCAGCAGGCCGTGTGGTTTACGCAGGCACGGGCATTCGAGGCTACGGCAATCTGATCATAATCAAGCATGGCGAGAACTTGCTCTCTGCGTACGCGCACAACCGCGACTCGTTGGTTCGTGACGGCCAAGAGGTCACGCTCGGCCAGGTGATCGGGCACATGGGCGAGGGCGCGCCGCAAAAACCTGCCCTGTATTTCGAAATTCGCCGCTACGGCAAACCCGTCGACCCGCTCGCT
>JAQGOD010000483.1 GCA_028293775.1 Gammaproteobacteria bacterium | reverse complement strand
TGCTCGGATGACAGGTCTTTGCATGCGTGAAATCCAATCGCATGGTAGGAAAAAGATAGGCTTTCGCCGACATGTAATCGAAGGTATCGGCGAATTTTTGGAATCCCGAGATCTCTTACGCTTGGCGCGCTCCGACATATTTTGGGATCGGATTGTGGAGATCGCGCCTATCGGCAACAGGGAAACCTATGACTTACAGATCGAAGGCGATCACAATTTTTTAGCCAATCATTTTGTCGTGCACAATTCTCACTCGGCCAGCTTCGCCTTGCTGGTATACAGCTCCGCATGGCTGAAACATTACGAACCGGCGGCCTTTTGCGCGGCGCTGGTCATCAGCCAGCCAATGGGTTTCTATGCGCCGGCGCAATTGGTGCGCGATGCTCGGAACCACGGCGTTGAAGTACGCGCCGTGGATACGGCCATCAGTGAATGGGATTGCACCCTTGAGCGGCGAGAGGACGGCCGCCCGGCTTTGCGTTTAGGTCTGCGGCTCGTCAAGCACCTCTCCCAAGAAGGCGCCACGCGGCTGTTGGCTGCGCGTGTCTTGCGCGCTTTCGACAGCATTGCAGATCTGGCCGAGCGCGCGGCACTCGATCGGCGCGATCTGGAGGCGCTCGCCGCTGCGGATGCATTGACGAAACTGACAGGGCACAGACATCGGGCGGTGTGGCAGGTTACGGGCGTGGAACGGGCGTTGCCGTTGCTGCCCGCGGCGACGGCAGTCGATGAAGGTATTCCGCTGCTGCGCGCGCCGCGCGAGGGCCAGGATATCGTTGCCGATTATGGCAGCACAGGGTTGACGCTGCGCCGTCATCCCTTGGCGCTGCTGCGCGATAGGTTGCGGCGGCGGGGCATTGTTCCGACGCAGGAACTGTGGGAACACCCCAATGGAAAATTGGTGAAAACGGCAGGGCTGGTCATCACCCGCCAGCGGCCAGGCAGTGCAAGCGGCGTAGTGTTTGTCACCATGGAAGATGAAACCGGTTGTGTGAATCTCATCGTGTGGAATCGTGTTGCGATCGAGCAGCGCGCAGCGCTGCTGGAATCGCGCCTGCTCGAAGTGCATGGCAAGCTGCAGCGCGAGGGTGACGTGCAGCATGTCATCGCGCAGCGGCTGACGAATCTATCAGCGATGCTTGGCGATCTAGTAGTGGTGTCCCGCAATTTTCATTGACGCGCATTCAAACATCCAGCCCGATCGAGCGCATCAATTCGATCCCATTGCTTTTGGTGACCACGCCGGGTCGCAATTGGAAATCAAACTTGAGCCTGCCATCCACGAGTTCGTCCTGGAAGTGAACATTCTCGATCACGCCGGGGGCAAGCCCCGGTGGGCCGGTCACCGGCGCGCCGGCCGCGCCAATGCCCGTCAAGGCAAGGTCATGAGTGCTGATCAGGCCGATCGCCGCATTCTTTATCAATGCCCGAATCAGGCCCTCGGCCCCGACCCGCCGGTCCGCAGAGTTGGTACCTTGGAGCAATTCGTCCAGCAAGAAGAGCAGCGGCAGTTGCGTAGGCTCGAACAGCTGCCGCAGCCGCTTGATCTCGGCATAGAAGCGCGAACTGCCCTCGTGCAATGAATCGTTGATGCGAATACTGGCTCCGACCTGCAGCGGCGTCAGCCGTAGAGATTTGGCGAGCACGGGCGCACCCGCCATGGCAAGCACCGTATTGATTCCGACGGTTCTCAACAAGGTGCTCTTTCCCGACATATTCGAGCCGCTCACCAGCAATACCCGCGTTTTTCCGCAGAGTTTCAGGTCATTGCAAACGCGCACGGCGGAGGGAATCAAAGGGTGGCCGATCGCGGCGGCCGTATAGGCCGGTGGGCCCTCGACGAGTTCCGGAAAGGGATCTTCGCAACGTTCGTAAGCGTAGCGCGCGAGGGAAATCAACGCTTCGAAATCCCCGAGTACGTCGAGCCAGGAGTGGATGACCGCGCCATGAGCGCCGCGCCAGCGTTCGGCCGCCAGCGCCGTTTGCAGCGGATAAAGCAGCAGCAACATCACTGGCGCCAGTATGGGATTGCGGCGCGCCTCGACGAAATTCACGAGGGTCGCGAGCTTCGAGATCGCGGCGGAGGCGCCGAGACTGTGCGATGAGAGCTTCGATTGCAGCAGTTGCAAAGGTGCGCCCTCGAAGCGCTCGTCTTCTATGCGCTTGAGCAGCACCGCCAAAACCTTTAAATCCTCGAAGGCACTCTCAACCGTGGTAATTGCCGCGTGAATCGGCTGTCGCAAAAAGTAGGCCACGGCGAGCTCGACCACGATGACGCCGAGCAAGGGGTACAGCACTCCCCAGATGGCCCAGGCGGCGATGGCTCCCACCGCGAGGCCGGCAATCAGCGGAGCCCCTAAGCGTATCCACCCAGATCCAAGCCGATTCGGGGCTTGCGCCCAAGCATTCAGAATTTTCGGGTGCAAGTCGATCTTCAGGGACTCGCCCTCGATCGCCATGCATTCTCGAAAGTCAAAGCGATTGCGCAGATCGGCAATGGCGGCGTGCCGCGTCCGAATAGTCGCCAAGTCCGCCGGCGCCAGCAGCCATGACGCCAGCATGTTTTCGCCAGCTTGCGTGCGTGCGGCGCAAAGCAGTTCGTACAGGCTGCCGACGCCGAACAGATCCAAATCGGCCGCATAAATGTGATGTGGATCCTCGAAGCGCGTACCCGTGGTGCCCTTGCCGCTCCATTCATCGCTCAGTCGTTCGCGGCCCGCACGGTAAAACTGCACGGCTCGCTGCGCCTGCGTGCGAAAGCCACGGATGCGCTGGTGATATACCAGGAGGGCGATGAATCCGAGAACCGGGATCAAAAGCCACCAGCGCGGTATCGATGCAGGACCGAAACACAGCCATGCGACCATCAAAAATGAGGCGCCTACAGCTAACCGAGCGCTTTCAATGCGTGCGTTGAGCGCGTCGAGTTTCGCGAGGTGCGCTTGGCGCGCCGCGAGACGCCTCGAATATTCTTCCATGGGAGCCACAAAAAATAGTGTGGCACATTTTCCGCAGCTTTAGCCTCGGCGCGCCCATTGAAGGGGCTGGCGCTTCGCGCCAGGGATTGCCTCGCCAAGCGCTAGCGGGTTTTCTTCTTCTTTCGGGCGCCTTTCTCGCCCGATTCAGATCCCTTGTCAGCCCCATTGCCATCGCCATCGTCGGCATCCGCGCCCGTGCCGATCTCGTAGTCATCAAAATCGCTCATGAGTTCGGCAGTACGCCGCTCTTCCATGACGCGCTCCAAGCGCCGCCACGCGGGCTCGGCCCCTTTCGGGGCACGGCGCCGCTGGGATTCGACGTCGCGCATGATGTGATCCACGTCGACATCATCGCCGCCCGGCGCGACATCCTCCGCGTCCTCTTCCTCGAACTCTTCGGTTTCGGGTTTTTCGCTTGACACGCGCGCGTTATAAACGGAAACGCGGTTGTCGTGCAATACCCCGGCGCACTGTCAAGTTACTTGACCAGGTCGTTTAACTGAAATATCGGCAGCAGGAGCGCAATCACGATGAACATGACGATACCGCCCATGAATACCACCATGATGGGCCCCAAAAGGTTGGTCATGTTGGACAACAAGCCATCCATTTCCCGCTCTTGGTTCGTTGCCGCTCGCTCGAGCATTTTTTCCAGCTCGCCGCTGCTCTCGCCGCTGCTGATCAAGTGAATCATCATGGGCGGAAACAGCTTGCGGGCCGCCAGCGACTTGCCGATCGGCGCCCCCTCGCGCACCCGCAGCGCCGCTTCTTCCACCGCTCTTTTCATCGGCATGTTGGTAACGACTTCGGCGGAGATGCGCAGCGCCTCGAGCACGGGGACGGCGCTGGCGGTTAGAATGCTGAACGTGCGGGAAAATCGCCCGGTATTGAGTCCGCGAATGAGTTTTCCCACCACCGGCACGCGCAGCAGGAAGCGATCAAACCGCAGGCGGGCTTCCGGGGCCTTCAGCCAGCGCAAAAATCCCCACACCGCAGCGCCAATCACGATCAATGCATAG
>JAQGOD010000471.1 GCA_028293775.1 Gammaproteobacteria bacterium | reverse complement strand
CTGATCTTGGCGGGTGCCTTGCTGTTGACTTGGTGCGTCGGGATGTTCGCTCGCGGCTACTGGACTCCGGACGAACCGCGCGAGGCAGACCTCGCGTGGCGGATGAGTTGGCAGGCTGACAAAGCAGTTCCCTTGCTCGCCGGCGAGGCCTATTGCGAAAAGCCGCCGTTGACTTATTGGCTCGCGGCAATCCCCATAAAGTTTTTGGGCGCTCAAGCATGGGTCGCCCGTCTGCCGAACCTGCTGTACGCGATGATCACGGCAATTGCCGTCGGCTTACTGGCCTCACGGAGTGCCGGCCGGTTCGCGGGCCTGGTTGGAGCAGCGGTCATCAGTACCTTCCTGTTGTCCTACCAAGTAGCCATTTGGCTGGCGACCGATGCACCCTTGCTGGCCGCGACATCAGTGGCGCTGCTCGGCGCCTACATCGGATTCTACGCAGTCGGAAGTCCCGAGCGATTGCGCGGATATCTCCTGATGCATTGCGCCTTGGCGCTGGGATTTTTGAGCAAGAGCGCCGTCGCGTGGATGGTGCCGGCGCTGAGCATCCTGACTTTGATCATTTGGGAGAAGCGTTGGCGCGAACTGATCCGTTGGGAGTTGTACGCCGGATTGCTGATTCAAGCGGTGCTGATCTTGAGCTGGGTATGGTTCGTGTATCGGGGCGACGAGGGCCTGGAGCATTTGAAAGTGTTTTTCTGGAACAATCTCATCGGGCGATTCACAGCCGTGGATGCGCCGCCCGAATTGCAATACGCAGCCGCGCATCGCAATTCTCCGGGAAAATACCTGATCGAGCTGCCAGTGTATTTGTTCCCCTGGACCTTTTTGGTCATCGCCGCCGCTCGCCGGGCGTGGCGGCAGCGAGTCTCGCTTCATGACAACCGTGCAGTGCGCTTTGCGGTGGCCGCCTCGCTGCCTTCTTTATTGGTCCTCTCCATCGCCGCAACTGCGCGCAATATTTACTTCGCGCCGGCGCTGCCGGGATTGGCATTGCTGGTGGCGTGGTGGGCGCGAGAAATCCTGCCGGGCCCGGATGTCTGGGACGTCCGCGCGATGCGCGCCACGGCAGCCCTGCTCTTGCTTGGCGTGTTGGTGTTTATCGCGGCGCTTTCGGGACTTGCGCTGGCTTCCTGGTCCAGCATACTGAACCCGGTCGCGTACATCGCCGTGTCGCTGGCCGGCTTGTCGGCCGCCGCGGTTCTGACGATCCGCGCGTGGACGGCGGCGCCCGGCCAGCCTGTAGCTGCTCAGTGGGCATTGTTTCTTGCCTACTGCGCACTGCTCATCGGGCCAGCGCCGCAGTTATACCGGCAAGTCGATACCTGGCAGGACCTGGCGCAAATCAGTCGCGCGGTTCAGCGAGACACGGCCCAAAAACCATTGGTCTTACTGGCGCCGGATGAAACCACGCGCGCCATCATCGATATGTACGCCCGCACCAGCGTGCAGATAATTGCGGGCCCGTTGGACTCTGCAGGCATAAGCCGCATTCAAGCCGCTGCGCACGCTGCGCCTGCAAGTCTATTCCTCCTCCACTTACCCACGCACTCCGCGCTGCGGCTGCCGTGGCGCGCGAAACCGGCGGAACTTGACCTACCCCCACCGTGGATACCTGCGGCGAATCTGCGCATACGAGAAACGTATTCCCTGCCCAACGGACGACGTTACGCCTTGCTCGAGGTCATGCGCTGATCATACGTCGGGACAGTGCCTCGTATTCGCGGACCTGACGGGTCCAAGAAAAATCCTTAGCCATGGCATTTTGCTGAAGCGACGCCCAGTTGTGCGGGTCGGCATACCAGTCGAGGACCGTATTGACCGCCCAGCGCACGGCCGGCGCATCGTAATCGTTGAACACGCAACCCGTGCCGCGGCCGCTGCTCGGGTTGAAGTGCTGGACGGAGTCCGCAAGGCCCCCGGTGTTGCGCACAACCGGAACTGTGCCATACCGCAAACTGTACATTTGATTGAGGCCGCAGGGCTCGTAGCGCGAGGGCATGAGAAAAATATCGCTGCCTGCTTCGATGAGATGCGCGAGCGGCTCGTCGAAGCGGGTGTTGAAACTGACGCGATCGGCATGGCGCTGCGCCAGGGCTGCAAAAAAATCCGTATATATCGCATCGCCGCTGCCCAACACCACCAGGCCAAAATCCCGCGCTTGCAACAATTCCGGCAAGGCATCGAACAAGAGATCGATCCCCTTCTGCTCGGACAGCCGCGTCACCATGCCGATGAGCGGTTGCGAGCTTGATAGTTTCAAGTTCGCGGTCGCAATCAGCATCTCCTTATTGATGAGCTTGCCGCGCAGATCCTGCGCACTGAAATGCGCGCTCAAGTGGGGGTCATGGCGCGGGTCCCATTCTTCGTAATCGACACCGTTCAAAATGCCGACCACCCGGTCGCTGCGCTCTCGCAAGATGCCTTGCAAGCCCATACCAAGCGGCGTCTCGCAGATCTCGCGCGCATAGGTGGGGCTGACGGTGCTCACGCAATGCGCATGTTTTATACCGGTTTTCAACGAGTTGATGATGCCCCGGGCCATGTCGCTATGATCGTTCAGCGACCTGGCCGCGCCTAATCCCACGTCGGCCGCGTCGG
>JAQGOD010000367.1 GCA_028293775.1 Gammaproteobacteria bacterium | reverse complement strand
TCGACGTGGCGGCATCCCTGATGCTCAAAGGTCTGACGACGCAATTCCTGTTGAATTCCTGCTACGCGGTCAAAGCAAATGATGTCGTCCTGGTGCATGCCGCGGCCGGCGGGGTAGGATCGCTGATGGGCCAGTGGCTCAAATATTTAAGGTGCACCTCCATCGGCACGGTGGGATCGCCTGATAAAATCGCCATCGCGAAGCAGAGCGGCTATGCGCACGTGATCGACTATCGCGCGGAAGATTTTCCCGCACGGGTCAAGGACATTACCGCGGGCAAGGGGTGCGATGTGGTTTACGATTCGGTAGCCAATGATACCTGGCGCGGATCGCTGAAGAGCTTGCATGCGCGCGGATTGTTCGTGTGCTTCGGGCAATCGTCCGGGCCGATTACCGACTTCAAGTTCTCGGATCTGGCGGCCGGCGGATCGCTGTACGCCACGAGACCGACGCTGTTCGAATACATCAAGACTCGCGAAGAGCTCCAAACGCGCGCCGCCGATTTATTTGCCAAAGTAGCTTCGGGAGTGGTGCAGGCAAGCATCGGGCAGCGCGTGGCGCTGCGCGATGCCGCGCGAGCGCACCGGGAGCTCGAAGGCAGGCGCACCACCGGCTCGACGATACTGCTGCCCTGAGCTAAGGTTAGATTCCCAGAGGCAACGCGGTCGATTCTTTGATTACGGTTACAGCCACGGATGAGTTGACCGATCGCACACAAGGAATGCGCGACAGGTAGTCAAGGTAGAACGCTTCATAAGCCTTGATGTTCTTGGTCACGATCTTCAAGAGAAAGTCCCATTCTCCTGTGAGCGTGTAGCATTCGAGCACCTCGGCGCGATCGCGGATGGCCGCTTCGAACTCGGCGAGCGCGTCGCGCCCGGTGGTGGCCAGCTTGACGTGCGCGAAAATCGTCACGTCCAGGCCGAGCGCGTTTCGATCCAATAGCGCGACGCGGGCCTTGATCACACCGTTTTGTTCGAGTTGTTGAATGCGCCGCCAGCACGTGGTCGTGGACAGTTTCGTTTGCGCCGCCACCTCGGCCACCGACAGTGCGCCGTGTCTTTGGAGAATATCGAGAAGGCGCAGATCCAGCCGATCGATGGCCACACGGTTGTCTTGTTCCATAAAACGCTCGTTTTCGGAATGAATATACCGGAATATTAGGCCCAATCCTAATGATTGCAACATGGGCACCCTGAGCAACGTAAATTACGTCGATGCCTAGAAAGTCCCGACTGCATCTTCCCCATGTCCCGGCCCGGCCCGGCGAGAAACCGGATTTCAGTTACGTGCAGCTCTCGCCGGCGGGCGCAGTGCCGCGCCCGCAAGTGAATGCGCGGGTCAAGGACGTGGCGCCCTTGTCGCTCGAGCTGGTCCGCGTGCTCGACGACAACGCCGATGCGGTGGGCCCCTGGCATCCGCACCTCGACGCGAGCGAGCTGCAAATTGGCCTTCGGCACATGCTGCTCACACGGATTTACGATGATCGCATGCAGCGCATGCAACGCGGCGGCAAGATTTCTTTCTACATACGCTCGCTCGGAGAAGAAGCCGTGGCGGTGGCGCAAGGCATGGCGCTGCGGCCTACGGACATGCTGTTCCCCTCTTACCGCAATCAGGGACTGCACATCGTGCGCGGCATCCCGCTGGTCGACATGATGTGTCAACTGCTATCCAATTCGAGGGACATGTGCAAAGGGCGCCAACTGCCGGTGATGTACCATTCTCGGGCGAACAACATTTTTTCCATCTCCGGCAATCTTGCGACGCAATTTCCTCAAGCCGTCGGCTGGGCGATGGCGGCGGCGATTAAGGGCGAAGACAACTTGTGCGCCACGTGGATCGGCGAGGGCAGCAGTGCCGAGGCCGATTTCCACTATGCCTTGCTGTTCGCCTCGGTGTATCAGGCGCCGGTGATTCTCAACGTCGTCAACAATCAATGGGCCATCTCGACCTTCCAGGGCTATGCCGGCGGTGAACAACGATCCTTTGCCGCGCGCGGACCCGGATATGGCATCGCGGGCCTGCGCGTCGATGGCAACGATTTCCTCGCCGTCTATTCGGTCACGCAATGGGCGGCGGAACGTTCGCGTACCGGCGGCGGCCCGACACTGATTGAACTGGTGACCTACCGAGGAGCGGCGCATTCGACGAGCGATGATCCGGCTCGCTACCGCGCGAAGGACGATGCCGAACACTGGCCGTTGGGTGATCCAATTCTTCGCCTCAAAGCTCACCTGATCAAGATCGGTGAGTGGTCGGAGGAGCGCCACCAAGCATTGGTCTCTGAACTGGAGGCGCTGGTAGCCTCGAGTTGGAAAGAAGCGGTGACCTTCGGCACGATGACTGAGGGGCCGAAGCTCGATGCCGACCTCATGTTCGAGGACGTGTTCAAGGAAATGCCGGAAAATCTACGGCGGCAGCAGGCGCTGATGCGCAAGGAGCGCAGCTGAAATCATGGCCAACATGAACATGATTCAAGCCTTGAACTCCGCGATGGACATCATGCTGGGGAAGGATCCGTCGGTGATCTTGATGGGCGAGGACATCGGGTATTTTGGCGGCGTGTTCCGTGCCACCGAAGGTTTGCAACGCAAGTACGGCGAGCACCGCGTGATTGATACGCCGATCGCCGAGGGCGGCATCGTCGCGACTGCCATCGGCATGGGCATCAACGGGTTGCGCCCAGTCGCGGAAATTCAATTCGCAGATTACATCTATCCGGGTTTCGATCAAATCGTCAGCGAGCTGGCGCGCATCCGCTACCGCAGCGCCGGGGATTTTTTCGCGCCGGTCACCATTCGCACGCCTTGCGGCGGCGGAATTCGCGGCGGCCAGACGCATTCGCAAAGCCCTGAGGGAATATTTACGCATGTGAGCGGCATCAAAGTGGTGATGCCCTCGAATCCCTTCGATGCCAAGGGATTGCTGATCACCTGCATCGAGGACGACGATCCGGTGGTGTTCTTCGAACCGAAACGGCTATATAACGGGCCCTTCGATGGAGATCCCAACAAGCCGGCCATCCCCTGGAGTACCCATCCCAAGGGGCAAGTGGATGAGGGCTATTACAAAGTACCGCTCGGCAAGGCGGACATCGTGAGAAGCGGCGAAGCGGCGACCATCATCACCTACGGCACCATGGTGCATGTCGCCGTTGCCGCTGCCGCGGCGATGAATGTGGACGCCGAGATCATCGATTTGCGATCCTTGGTGCCGCTGGACGTGGATGCAATTTGCACGTCGGTGAAGAAAACCGGTCGATGCGTGGTTGCGCACGAGGCCACCCGTTTCTCGGGGTTCGGCGCGGAAATCCTCTCCATCATCCAAGAAGAGTGCTTCTGGAATTTGGAGGCCCCGATACAACGCGTCACCGGCTGGGATACGCCGTATCCGCACGCCTTCGAGTGGGAATACTTTCCGGGCCAAGAGCGCGTCAAGGCCGCGCTCCAAAGCGTCATGGAACCCGCATGAGCCAATTCACATTCAAGATGCCTGACTTGGGCGAAGGGACGGTGGATGCAGAAATCGTGGCCTGGCACACCAAGCCCGGCGATCTGGTGCGCGAAGACCAGCTCATCGTCGAAGTGATGACCGACAAGGCTGCCGTGGAAGTGCCGGCGCCGGTGAGCGGCCGCGTCGTGTCAATCAACGGTGCTCCCGGCGAGAAAGTTGCGGTGGGTTCTCCGTTGATCGTATTCGAGTTGACCGATGCAACCGCGCCTGCCGAGGCGCCAACGCCGGCAGCTCCGCCCGCGGCACCCGCGGTTCCCGCGGCGCGATCAGAGGGCCGCCCAAGCGGCGGCCTGCGAACAGGCCGGGTAATGGCCTCGCCCGCGAATCGGCGTCGCGCGAGCGAAGCGGGTATCGACCTCACGACCGTGTTGGGCTCAGGCCCGGGAGGGCGAATCCTTCGCGCCGACCTGGCCGGAGCGCCGGCCGCCGCATCGCCGGTCGCCGGGCAGACCACGGAAATCAAGGTCATCGGCCTGCGCCGGCTGATTGCCGAACGCATGAGCGAAGCCAAACGCACCATTCCGCACTTTGCCTACGTCGAAGAAGTCGACGTAACGGAACTTGAATCGCTGCGTGCGCACTTGAATAATTCGCGACCGCAGGACGCGGGTTCCTTGAGCTATTTGCCCCTGGTGGTCATGGCATTGACCCGCGTGCTGGAAGCGTTCCCACAATGCAACGTGCTGTACGATGCGGCTCGCGGCGTGTTGGTGAGGCATCGCGCGATGCATGTGGGAATCGCGACTCAAACTCCCGATGGCTTGAAAGTTCCCGTCGTGCGCAATGCCCAATCGCTGGCGCTGTGGGAGCTGGCTGCGGAGATTCGCCGCCTGGCCGAGCGCGCACGCACGAACAAGTCGACGCGCGAGGAGCTGACGGGATCCACGATTACGGTGACCAGCCTCGGCAAGCTCGGCGGCATTGCCTCGACGCCCATTATCAATGCGCCCGAAGTGGCCATCATTGGTCTCAACAAAGCCGTCGAACGGCCCATGGTCCATCAGGGGGCCATCGCAGTGCGGCGAATCATGAATTTATCTTCCTCGTTCGATCATCGCTTTGTGGACGGTTATGATGCTGCAGCGATGATCCAGGCTCTGAAAGAGCGGTTAGAGCATCCCGCGACCATATTCA
Organism: Gammaproteobacteria bacterium; assembly: GCA_028293775.1. The sequence continues at coordinate 690 of JAQGOD010000367.1, read as the reverse complement.
TTCCTACGGTGAAATCCTCATGACTTCTCAACCACAGCGACCCGCGTTCGGCACTTTGCTCACCTCGCACATGGCCGTGGCCACGTACCGCGATGGCAAATGGAGCCAGACCGACATCAAGCCCGTCGAGCCGCTCGAAATCAGTCCGGCGGCGCACATGCTGCATTACGCCAGCACGTGTTTCGAAGGGTTCAAAGCGTTTCGCCGCGCAGACGGATCGGTACATATTTTTCGAATGGACCGCCACATACAACGATTGCAGCAAAGCACACGCCTGCTGGTGTTACCGGAGCCCGATGCCGCCCAAGTGGCCGAGATGGTGCGAGCGGTGATCAAGCGCTGCCGCGACGCGGTGCCGGAAGCGCCCGGCGCGCTATATTTGCGGCCCATCATATTCGGCACCACGGCCAACATCGGCGCGGCCACCACGCCGGCCACGGAGGCCATGATGGTGGTGCTCGCGAGCCCGGTGTGGGATTACTTCGCCAGCGGCGCAAAGGCGTTGCGAATCTTGGTAGATGATCAGAATACGCGCTCGGCTGAACACATGGGCGTGGTCAAGACCGGCGGCAATTATGCGGCAGCGTTAACGCCCATCATGAACGCGCGCGCCAAATATCACGCGGATCAGGTTCTGTTCTGCCCCGACGGCCAGGTTCAAGAGACCGGTGCCGCGAATTTCATGTTGAT
>JAQGOD010000345.1 GCA_028293775.1 Gammaproteobacteria bacterium | reverse complement strand
ATCGCCGCCGGCGAGCCGCTGCCCTATGGCCAGAACGACATCCAGATCCGCGGTCATGCGGTGGAATGCCGCATCAACGCCGAAGATCCCAAGACATTCACGCCTTCGCCTGGCCCGATCCGCCTGTGGCACTCGCCCGGCGGCCCGGGGATTCGCGTGGACAGCCATGTGTACACCGGCTACAACGTGCCGCCCTTTTATGACTCGATGATCGGCAAGGTGATCGCGTACGGCGATACGCGCGACACGGCCATCGCGCGCATGCGCAACGCGCTTGCTGAAATGGTGGTCGAGGGCATCAAAACCAATATCCCGCTGCATCAAGAAATATTCAATCATTCCGCCTTCAAGCAAGGCGGAACCGACATCCATTATCTAGAGCGAAGATTGGGGCTGAAGTAACATCTTGCAGGATGTTGCATCGATGAGATTCTATGAAATTGAATTTCCGCTCAGCAACTTAAGTCCCGAAACGGTCGAAGCTGCCCTGCTCGAAGCCGGCGCGAGCTCCATTACCTTCGTCGACCGCGGTGATGAGCCGGTGCTCGAACCCAAACCCGGCGAAATCCGCTTGTGGAGCGATACGCTGGTGCGCGCCTTGTTTCAAGAATCCAACGATGCGGCATTGAATCTTGATCTACTGGCGACCACCTTGGGGCCTCACGTGACGAATACCGCGCGCGTCCGCGCGGTCGAAGATCAAGTGTGGGAGCGTGCGTGGCTCATTGGCTGGAAATCCATGCGCTTTGGACGGCGGCTGTGGATTTGTCCGCGCGCAGCTTCGCCGCCGGAGGATCCCCAAGCCATCGTCGTGCGGCTGGACCCGGGGCTGGCATTCGGCACCGGCACGCATCCCACGACAGCCTTATGCCTACAGATATTGGAATCCTTGCCTATTGCAGGTCGAACACTCATCGATTACGGCTGCGGCTCTGGCATTTTAGGCATCGCCGCGTTGAAACTGGGGGCCGCGCACGTCACCGCGGTTGATTTGGACTACCAAGCATTGCTAGCGACGCGGGACAATGCGTTGCGCAACGGCGTTGCCTCGCAAATTACGGTGCAGGGCATCGAGAACGAGTTGCACGCCGCTTTTTGTGTCGTCGCGAACATTCTTGCGGAGCCATTGATCGAATTGGCGCCGAAATTGACGCAAGCCTGTGAGCCTGGGGGTTATTTGTTGCTATCGGGCCTGCTGACATCCCAGGCTTATTCGGTAAAGGCGGCATACGCGTCCGGTTTTGATATGGTGAGGGTCGTCGAGCGCGACGAGTGGTGCTGCATTTACGCGCGGAGAGTGTAAGCGTGTATACGCAATGTTCAAAATGCGAGACCGTCTTTAAGTTATCCGCCGAAGTCTTGCGGGCGGCCGGCGGTCAAGTGCGTTGCGGGAAATGCGGAGAGGTCTTCAATGCATTGGCGCATCTCGCGGAGGATCCGAGCGCATTCGCCGTAGAAGAGACCGAAATCGACTTGGAGTTTCGCGCTGACAGGATTTTGGAATCGCCGGCGCCGATGACCCCGGGTAGAGAGGAGGCGCCCGATCACTCGGAGTTCAACGGGCCAGGCGTCGAGACCGCTCGGCTGCATATCGACTGGGATGTCAGCGAGGAACCGCCTGCAGAGGACTCGGGCGACACTTCGCTGGGCGACACCTCGATGGGCGACACCTCGATGGAATTCAGCCTGCCGCCGGGGGAATTGGATCGCATCTTCATCGAATCCAAAAAACGCGCGGCGGCCGAACCGCCGGCCGCCCCCGCAGAACCTCCGCCCCCGCAGCTCGTGGTGGAAAAATACGCTCACCCCACCCCAACTCCGACACCGCCGGTTCCGCCGCCTCATCCTGAGGATATCGCGATTCTCGAGGCGGCCGCTGAGGAGGCAAATTCCGCATCGGAAGCGCCGGGTGCCGCTGCGCCGCCCGGAGGCTTTGAAGTGTCCGAAGACGTACGGCGCGAAATGCTCTCCGGCCTGTCATCCTCTGCCGACGCGGAGCAGGCGCCGGCGACTCCAGGGATCGGTCGTCCGATTCGGCGCCGCGTCACGCCGTTCGACCTTGGATCACAAGAGCGTCAAGCATCATCCATGCCCTGGCTGATTGCGGCGATCGCTTCGGCACTGCTGCTGATCGCGCAACTCATTCACCACAATCGCGAGGGCCTTGCCGCGATGTACTCCAAATTGCGCGCGCCCGTTTCCGCGGCGTCAACCCTTTCTGCCTACCAGCTGCGGCAATGGGGAGTCACGGGCGACCCGGCCGGTGAGGGCACGCTGCGCGTGCGCGCGAGCATCTTGAATACGGCTGCGCAGCTGGAGCCCTACCCGCTGTTGCGCGTCAGCCTCGCCAACCGCTTTGGCGCCAGCATCGGCACGCGCGATTTTGAACCTTCCGAATATTTGGGCAGGCCGACCGCAAAACTGCTCGCTCCCGGTGAGCGGGTGGATGCGACCATGGACATTTTGGATCCGGGCAAGAACGCGGAAGGATTCGAAATCGATGTATGCCTACGCGGCGCAGACAGAAAAGTATCGTGCGCCAACGATGCCGCGCCCGCTCAGGCGAAGCGATGAGCGTCAAGATAGGCCCCTACACGCTGCCCTCCAATGTGCTGCTCGCACCCATGGCCGGCGTAACGGACAGGCCGTTTCGCATTCTCTGCCGCCGCTTCGGCGCAGGCCTCGCCGCATCGGAAATGCTCAGCGCCGACGTGCGGTTGTGGGACACGCCAAAATCGCGCCGCCGCATGGATCATTCGGGCGAACCGAGCCCCCGCGTGGTGCAGATCGCGGGATTTGATCCGGACATGATGGCGGACGCAGCGCGGCGCAATGTCGATGCGGGCGCTCAAATCATCGACATCAATATGGGCTGTCCGGCGAAGAAAGTCTGCAATCGATTGGCGGGCTCCGCTTTGCTTCAGGACGAAGAGCTCGTGGCGCGCATTTTGCACAGCGTTGCACGCGCGGTGAGCGCGCCTGTGACGTTGAAGACGCGCACCGGCTGGGATCCCGAGCATAAGAACGGCCTTCGCGTCGCAAGAATCGCC
>JAQGOD010000329.1 GCA_028293775.1 Gammaproteobacteria bacterium | reverse complement strand
GCCATGGAAATGCGGGCAAGGGTGATGGACCTTCCGCGAACGAGTTGGTGGATGATTGGGAGACGCCGATCCGGCCGTTCGACTTCTCGAGCGGGGCATTCAAGTTCGGTGACTCGCCGGCCGATGTGTTTCGCACCTTCAATACCGGGCTCAACGGCACGCCGATGCCGTCGTTCTACGACACCATCATGTACCCGCGCGAGGCGTTCCCCGATCTCAACGCCTGGAAGACGCAGGTGCAGGGCAAGCCGATGTTCTCAGACAGCGATTTGAATGAACTGCAGAAATACGTCGCGAGCCTGCCGACGTCGGCGGACTTCGACAAGATGAGCGAGGCAGACAAGCAGGCATTTGCGGATAAGCGGCGCTGGGCGCTGGTCTACTACGCTCTATCCCTGGCAACCGAGCGGGGCAATCCCCCGGTGCCCTCCCGAGCCGGTTTCTCGGCGGCGCGTTAGCGTAGGAGCGATCCATGGCGCAAATGTTTTTTCGGATCATCGAGATTGCGTTTGCGTCCTATATGCTGCCCGCATTGCTGCTGCCCGCGGCGTGGATGGTCGCGTGGCTATTGAAGAAGCGCGGCGGCGCCAACCAGGAGCCCATCAGGGACATCGAGCGACAGTGGCGAGTCTTATCCGGGCTTTTTGTCGTTTGGCTCGCCTTGTTCCTCGGTGTGGTCGCGGGTGCTCCCCTGAATCGCGGCGGCGTCGTTGCGATTGTCGCTTGCTGGACGATCTACGCGGTCACCAATTTGCTGCTGGCGTGGTTTTTGCTTCGCTTCACGGCGACGTATGCTCTAATTCCCGCGGGACGGGCCGCGGATAGAGTGTTCATGCGGTTCCTGGGTATCGTCATCGCTCAGCCGTTGATGACCGCGGCGGCATTTGCAGTGCTGAACCAGGTGATGGGGGTCGCGTGGAACTTGCAGGTTCCGGAGCTGCCGGCGATTCAGGAGGGAATTTAAGTGGACATTACTTTTTACATGTTCTTCAGCGCCTTCCTCATGTCCATGTCCGCGTGGTGCATATTCCTGTGGGCCGTGCGCACCGGACAATTTCGCGATGTCGAAGACACGAAATATCAGCTCTGGCCGAAAGACAGTGCTGATGTGAAGAACCTATCGCCGAAGCCGACCAACGCCTAAGATTTTGGCGTTTCGTGCACCACCACACGCAGCTGCCACTCGGCGGTGATCTTGTGCTGCTGTTCGGCGCCTCGCTATTGGGCAGCGCCCATTGCGTCGGCATGTGCGGTCCTTATGTTGCGATGTGCACGGCGCAGTTCATACCGCGCGGTGCCACCCCGGCGGCTCGCTTCTTCTTGCGTTTACTGTTCAACCTCGGCCGAATCGGGACCTATACGGTGATCGGGCTCATTGTCGGAGCTTTTGGGCAGATTGTGCTTGCGCTCGCCGCTCACCTTGGACTCACGGGCGTCGTCGCCATCGTCGCGGGCGTGGCGGCCGTGTCGTTCGGCATGTCCTTAGTCGGTTTGATCAGAGATCCAGCGCGCATCGTCGCGTATGCCGGCATTGACCGGCTGCTGCGCGCCGGCCGCACGCGCCTGACTGAAGTGTCACCGATGGTCGCTCCGCTCTTGCTTGGGACGTTGCAAGGATGGCTGCCCTGCGCGCTCGTCTATGCCGCCGCAAGCCGGGCCGCGGTCGCCGGCGGCGCAGGCATGGGCGCGCTGACCATGTTGATCTTCGGGTTGGGGACCGTGCCTGCGGTCTTTGCGCTGACATTGGTTCCGCGCACCATTCTGCAACGCGTGAAGGCCCAACGCATCGCCGGCGTCCTGTTGATCGTTCTCGGATTGATTCTCATCGCGCGAGGCCTCGCAAGCTTCGGGCTAATTCCGTCGACCGAACTATGGTGACCGCGGCAGAACACGTGGGTGCATTCAGGCGGGCCGCCTCACGTCAGTGTGCGCACTGCCGGTTGCCGCTTCCGGCCCACCCGCACCAAGAAATCGAAGGCGGCGCAACGTTGTCGTTCTGCTGCGTGGGCTGCGTGCTCGTGTATCGCGTAATCGGCAACGCCGGCGAGGGCGGCAGGGCGGATTGGTTTCTAGCGAAGCTTGGCCTTGCGGCCCTGCTCAGCGGCAATGTGATGATGTTTCAGAGCTTGACCTACTTTGGCACCCTGGACGCTCTTGGCCCCGAAGTGCTGCGCACCAGCTCTTGGATCATGTTCTTTTGCGCGCTCGCCATTTTCGCGCTGCTCGGTGTCCCCATGCTGCGGATCGCTTCGCGCGGGTTATCCAAGGGCCGTCTCACGCTCGAGACTCTGATCGGCTTCGGCGCGCTGGCGGCAATCGGCTTCTCCGCATGGCAAACGGTTCGCGGTGGTCATCATCTCTACTACGACTCGGGAACGATGGTGCTGGTCTTCGTCACCTTGGGGCAGTACCTGGACGCCGAATCACGCCGGCGCGCGCTCGCGCTCCTTTCGCCGACCATCGGCCTCGCGCGGCGTCGGGCGCGCCTGCTGCGAAACGACCGGGAACTCATGATCGCGCCCGAAAGCGTATCGGCCGGAGAACGGGTCTTTGTACGCGCGGGCGAGGAGATTCCGGTGGACGGCACGGTGCTCGAGGGGACTGCCGATGTGCATGAACCGCTGCTCACCGGCGAGTGGCGGCCGCGCTGCGTCGCCGCCGGGGATCTGGTGAGCGCCGGATCCACGGCCGTCGACGGCGCACTCACTGTGTGCGCATCCGGTGTGGCCGAAAACCTGGCAGATCTGGTTGAGCGTTACGCGGTCGACGCCCGG
>JAQGOD010000327.1 GCA_028293775.1 Gammaproteobacteria bacterium | reverse complement strand
AAAATCGCTAAGTACCGCGTGCAGAAACCTGAAGCGAAGGAGGCGCCTGCGGCCACCCCCAAGGATGCGCTGAAAAGCCAGGACAACGTTATTTGGATGCACGAGAAGCTCGAGCGGCCGGAAGTGCTGATCGGCTCGACTTACAAGATCAAGACACCCGTGTCCGATCATGCCATGTACGTCACTATCAACGACATCGTGCTCAACGAAGGCACTCAACATGAACAGCGCAGACCGTTTGAGGTCTTCATCAATTCGAAGAACCTCGATCACTTCCAGTGGATCGTGGCCCTGACGCGGGTCATTTCCGCGGTGTTTCGCAAGGGCGGCGATACGACTTTCCTGGTCGATGAGCTCAAGGCTGTATTCGATCCGAAGGGCGGCTATTGGCAGCCCGGCGGCAAGTTCATGCCCTCAACCATTGCCGAATTGGGCTATGTCATCGAGCGCCATCTGCAATCCATTGGCTTGCTCAAGAAGCCGGAACTCGATGTGCACCAGCGCAAGTTGGTCGACGAGAAGCGTGCCGAATTCGAGGCGCGAACCAAGCAAACGGATGCCTTTTCCAAGTCGCATTTTCCGGAAGGCGCGCAGCTTTGCGCCAAGTGCAGCACAGCGGCCGTGGTGATGATGGACGGCTGCAACACCTGCTTGAATTGCGGCGACTCGAAGTGCGGATGAGCGAGTAACGCGTATTACCTATGCTTGAGCCCGGCTCAAGCAGTGGCGTACGTTCGACTATGAACCGAAAATTTTTACTTGCCCTGGGGCTCGTTCTCTGCGGAAGCGTGGCGATTGCGCAAAATGCCAATCGCGCCGCGGCGGGCACTTCTGATTCGAGAACCTTCGTCGTTCGGGCGAAGTGGCTCATCGACGGAACCAGCGAGAAGCCTCGAAGCAACGTCCAAATAGTCATTCGGGGTAATCGCATCATCGATGTGATCCCGGCCAACTCCCCCTTGCCCGCCGCGGCGCAAGTGATCGACTTGGGATCTGCAACGCTGTTGCCGGGCCTCATCGATACGCACACCCACATTTTTTTACAGGGCGAGGATCCGGCGGACGGCGGCTACGATGCTCAATTGTTGAAGGCTCCTGCTTCGTATCGAGCGGCGCGCGCCGTCGTATCCGCACGCCGCGCGCTCGAGCAGGGCTTCACCAGCATTCGCGACGTGGAAACCGAGGGTGCTGGGTACGGCGATGTCGGCATCAAAAAGGCCATCAACGAGGGAATCATACCGGGGCCGCGGATGTGGGTGTCGACCTTGTCGATTTCATCGACCGGTGGTTATCCCCTCGAAGACTACGCACCGGAGATCACGGTACCCAAGGGTTCGCAGCTGATCGACGGCCCGGTCGAGGCGCGCAAGGCCGCGCGCGAACAATTGGATCACGGTGCAGACTGGATCAAAGTGTATATGACCCATCGCTCGTGGCTCGACGCGCAGGGCGCCCTGGTTTCGCAGCCGACGCTCACTGTCGAGGAACTCAGGGCGATCGTGGACGAAACGCACGGCTGGGGAAGGAAAGTGGCGTGCCATGCCTACAATGGCCTGGGTTTACAGCGCGCACTCGACGGGGGATGCGATTCGATCGAGCACGGGCTCGAGTTAACGGACGCGCAGATCAAGCAGATGCTCAAGCAGGGCACTTGGTACGTGCCGACCCTGCAAGTGTATTACACGGATTGGGATCCCCCGGACACGGATTCAGGAAAGCGCGACCGCAAGCGTGCGGCACTTCATGGCGTTTCCTTCACCAAAGCATTGCGTGCGGGCGTCAAGATAGCCTTCGGCACGGATGTGGGCGGGTTCAAGTGGTCCGAGCCGATTGCCGAGGAATTCGCACGCGAAGTTGAATTCGGCATGACGCCCATGCAAGCCATTCAATCGGCGACATCGCGGGCGGCTGAGCTGCTCGGCAAGCGCGGCGAGATCGGCGTGGTTGCAGCGGGGGCGTATGCGGACCTGATCGCCGTGGCAAGCGATCCGCTCGCGGATGTGAGCGTCCTCAAGAACGTTACGTTCGTTATGAAGGACGGCGTCGTGTTCCTGCCGCGCGATGGATCACGCTCTGAGTCGGCAGGTGCGCGCGCGTTGGCGCGGTGACCGCCGCTTAGGCGGTGAGTCCCCTCACGCTATCCGCCAGTCCTCGATCAGGGGTGGTTGGGTGAGCGCGCGCCAGACTTTTTCCGGCGGAAAAGGTATCTCCCGTTCGACGACGACGGAGAGCGCTTCGGTCGCAGGATTGCTCATTGGTCCATCCTTTTGAGTAGATCTTCGAGGTGGTCGAATCGGCTTTGCCAGAACCCGGCCATTTGACTGGTCCAGTCGATCAGCGGGGCCAAGGCGCCGAGCTGCGCGCTGTAGTGCGTCTGGCGACCTTCGTGGCGGTCGCGCACCAGCCCGGCCTGCTTCAGAACTCCCAGGTGCTTTGAGACAGCCGGTTGCGAGACCCCGGACTGAGCTGTCATGGCCCTCACTGTCTGTTCTCCACCGCGGCATAGGCGTTCGAAGATCGCCCGGCGAGTCGGATCGGCCAACGATTTGAAAAGAATGTCATGGCTGTCTGGCGTCACAATCAATAACCTGTTGGCTATTGACTGGATCATAACTGGTCGGATATCCGAGTCAAGCGGAGATATCCCATAGCCGTTTGGTTATTGACTAGTCGTCACTCAGAATCGGGACAACTGTCTCAAGGTTGTCTCGCATTTCAGGGCGATTCCCTCGACCAGCTTCTTCAGCACCGTGGGCGCCATGTGCGGGGCATCCAATTGTTTGAGCAACGCTTCCGCTTCCTGCGGTAAGCGCCTTGCCAGATCGTGCAAGATCGCGAGCATGGCATCCGGTTGAAACCCGCAGTCTTTGGCGAGATCGACAAAATGCTGCGGGGTGATCTCTTTCAGGAGCGACTCTCCACCGACGCGCATCGCGAGTTGCATTGTTTCAACCGGAATTTGGCGCGGATAGGGCCAAGCGCTCGCCGCATCGTAGAGCGGCGATAAGCGCATGCTGAACCGATTGGTGCCGCGGCTGTACAGCAGCGAGAGGTTCTTCGAGTGCGCGTTGGTGGCGGCCAAGAAGTACAGAAAACAGACGCTTTTGAGGAGCCGTTCGCGATCCACGGCGGGTTCATCGGAGCCATTCAGGAGACTCAGGATTTCCTTCAAGCCCGGACCGTTCTCGCTCTCGGACTTGAGGCTCGGGTGAATCCCGAGGGCCTGGCAGGCATCTTCTTGGTGGATCCGGTGCCATCGACGGTCAAGTTGCAATCGGTCGTAGCGTTCAACGACCAGCGTCGGGATGCCGCGGAGGAAGTGCCATTCGGTTCCCGCCGAGGACAGTCCGACGCGGCGCGCCAGGTGTAGGCAGAAGTGCTCGTTTTCGGCAAACCCATCCAGGCCATTGGAGACGGGTTTGAAGATGTGCGTCGTCGGCGTACGGCCCCTCGGTATGCCCCAGCGCTTGAGATCGGTGTCGTAAAAGAACGCTGTTTTAGCCTGAGAACCCGACAGGGAAAATTGCCCCTCCTCGCGGTTCTCGCGCGAGGCGCTCACGTCGCGGACTAGATGGCGCATCCGCATGGCGACTTCCCGATCGGTCAGCCATTGAACTTGAGGGGGTAGGGATTCTTCGGCCAGGATTTCCTCGAGCCGCTCTTCGCGGATCAGTTGCACCGCGCCCGCGCAATCTTCCCCGACGCGGGCGAGCAGGGCGATCGGGTTTTGAGCCGAGACGTTGAAACGTTGAGCCCAGCTGGCCACGGTAAGTTCGTTGTCGGGGAGCAATCCCCATAGAAAGTTCGTGACGTTATTGCCCACGTGAGGGCTCGATCGTAGCGGCAGCGTTTGAGACAGCGGGTAGGCGCCACGCGCACTGAGCCAATCCTCAGAGTAGGCGAGCCGCGCGCGGCCACCGCTCGCGTCCAACGTTCCCGCCACTCTGCCTTCCAGGCAGACATGCAGTTTCATGTGGTGTGGCGGAACGTCTGTGGCACGGCGTTGGCTGAAATAATATCGGACAAAGAGATGGCGGGATGGGTCCCGCCTGCTTCGACCTTCTCATCCCACGGGGCGATGCCGCTCTGCAGGCGCACACCGAGATGGCTCAGGGCCCGGAGCACTTTGCCGATCTGCGCGGTCTCCTTGCCCGCCTCGACTTCGGAGACCCACTTCTGGCTGGCGCCGATGGCCTGCCCTAGCGCAGCCTGCGTTAGCCGATGATGCTGACGCGCGGCGGCGACGATCTTCCCGATTTCAGCAGCGGATTGTGCCCACATGAGAGAATTCCGGTGATTGGGGACTATTGTATAACCGATCAGACCTAAATGGCGATAGTAGCTCTCAGGCTCTGCGATACACGTCCAACCGGTTATAGATATGGCGGCCAAGGCTGGTGTCAACGCGCCGGGAGATTTGAGCGTGCGACTAGAAACTCAGCCGCTCTACGCTAAACTTCGGCGCCAATGTGCCAGTTACCGATACCAGCCGCGCGCACGTGACCTCCACCGCGAAGCATAAGCAGTACGACGTTATAGTCGTGGGCTCCGGCGCCGCGGGCGGCCAGAGCGCTTACACCCTCTGCATGGAAGGAGCCAAGGTGCTCATGCTGGAGGCGGGGCGCAACTACGTGCCCGAGCGCGAGACCCCCATGTTCCAGACCCCGGAGCAGGCGCCCTTGCGCGGGACCGTCACGCCCGAAAAAGAGTTCGGCTTTTACGATGCCACCATCGATGGCGGCTGGACGGTACCCGGGGAACCGTATGTGCAATCGACCGACGATCCGCGCGGCCGCTTCGCCTGGTGGCGCGCGCGCATGCTGGGCGGCCGCACCAATCACTGGGGACGCATTTCCCTGCGCAATGGTCCGTATGATTTCAAGCCGCACAGCCGCGACGGCCTAGGCTTTGACTGGCCCCTCTCTTACGAGGACGTGGCGCCCTACTATGACAAGGTGGAAAGGCTCATCGGCGTGTACGGCACGTCCGAGGGCTTGGAGAACACGCCCAACTCGCCCGAAGGTTGCCTGCTGCCGCCGCCGGCGCCCATAGTCAGCGATTATTTGGTGCAGCAACGTGCGGGGCGCCTCGGGATTCCAATCATTCCCGGGCACCGCGCCGTGCTCACGCGCCAGCTCGATTTCAAGCGCTCTCCGGCGCTCTTGCATCCCGGCAACCTCAAGGCGCAAAGGATCATCGCCGCCCATATGCAGCAACGCGCAGCGTGCTTATGGGCAACGGATTGCGGGCGCGGCTGCTCGGTGCGCGCGAACTATCAGTCGACCACTGTGCAT
>JAQGOD010000307.1 GCA_028293775.1 Gammaproteobacteria bacterium | reverse complement strand
AGGCCGTCCGATTCATCAGCCCGGTGAGCGTGTCCTCGTACGCCAGCCGCCGGATGGACTGATCGCGCGTATGCACGGCCGTCTGCATCAATTGCAAGCCTTCCGCGAGCACACCCAGTTCGTCGCGGCGCTGGACCTGGTTTTTTCCGTCGTAGGTACCGGCGCGCATCTGGTCGACCGCGTTCGTCAGGTCCTGCAAGGGGCGCGTGATGTTGCGAGCGAGCCAGAAGGCGGCTAACGCAAAGGCGAAGAGACTCACTCCGCCGATCACGAACAGCACTTTGGTCAGCCGCTCGAACGGTGCGCGCGCATCCGCCAAGGAGCGCGATAACACGGCAACGATCTGCGTATCGCCCACCTTGGATATTTCGATTCGCCGCGTAACCACGTCCGTGGTTCGCAAACTACCTACCGGGACCGTGCTGATGACGTTGGTCCAGCGGCCACCCGAATTGGCGGACAATGTCACGGCAAGGCCGGTGATATCGGCCAGTTCGTGCGCCGCCTTGTCATCGAATTCGAATCCCATGGCGATCCACGCCACCGGGAGCGGGCTGCGCACCGCCACGGTCACGAGCTGATAGATGCGCCCCTTGTCCACCATCATGGTGACGGCACTGTCTGCCGCGGCATTCTCCTGCAGGGACAGTATGGGAAAGGGCGCGCCGGCCGCGAGCCGGGTGCCCGAGGCGGCAATGACATTGCCGCTCAGCGACGTGAGTACCACCATCGCCGCTCCGATGCGCCCACCGCTATTCTCCAACGCCGAGGCCAGCGTATCGGTGTCGCGCGCCGCCACCGCTTCGCGGAATCCATAATCGGCGGCGACCGCTTGCGCCGCTTGTGTCAGCTGGCGGCGATTGCTCTCGAGCAGTCGTGAGAATACCAATGCACCGACGTCCAGCTGCCTCTGCACTTCGCGTCCCGCGCTGTCACGGTTGGTGGCTAACACCGCCCCGAGCGCAGCCGCCAGCACCGCCGCCAGCAACAGCAGAAAAGTAAGGGCAATCCGGGTTCGAAGCGCCAACGCTATTGGCTCCCACTGCTGGCTCGTAGGCTACATGGCCATTAGGTTAGGCGGGCAGGGCGTCGAAGGCTGTGCGTTTGCACACAATTGCCTCGGGCTTCGTCAACGACGTGCGTGACCTAGGTCTCACATCGCTTACACTGCTCACCATGCCCATCGTTCGTCTCGATAAAGTTTCTTTAAGCTTCGGCCTCAAGCCCTTGCTCGACAATGTCAGCCTGCAACTGCGCAGGGGCGAACGCGTCTGCCTGCTCGGCCGCAACGGGGAAGGAAAATCCTCGTTGCTGCAATTGATCTCCGGAAAACTGCTGCCCGACAGCGGCGAAATATGGGTTCGGCCAGGCGCCCGAACAGCCACCCTGGCGCAGGAAGTCTCCGACGGCAGCGAGGCGCTGGTCCGCGACGTGGTCTTAGGCGGCGTCGAGTTGAAAACGCCGGACGATGAGTGGCAAGCGGAGCTGCAGGTCGATCAGGTCATATCCCGTTTAGGGTTGAGCGCGGATGCCTCGATGAGCGCATTGTCGGGCGGCTGGCGCAGGCGCGTGATGTTGGGCCGAGCGCTCGTTGCCGCGCCCGATGTTCTGCTATTGGACGAGCCGACCAACCATCTGGATATCGAGGCCATCACGTGGCTCGAGAACATGATGTTGGACTTTGCGGGAGCGTTGTTCTTCGTCAGCCACGACCGTGCGTTTGTCCGGCGCCTGGCGACCAAAATCGTGGAACTTGACCGAGGACAGCTGCGTGTCTGGCCCGGCAACTACGATGACTATGTGGTGCAAAAGAAGGCGGCGCTCGAGGTGGAGGCCAAGCATGCGGCCTTGTTCGACAAAAAGTTGGCGCAGGAGGAGGTATGGATCCGTCGAGGGGTGGAGGCACGGCGCACTCGAAATGAGGGCAGGGTACGGGCGCTGGAGCAGTTGCGCATACAACGGCGCGAACGGCGTGAACGAATCGGCTCGGTGGAGTTGCGCGCGCAGGATGCCGCGCCCTCCGGCAAATTGGTGTTCGAGGCACAACATGTCACGCACTCTTTTGGCGGCACCCCGGTTATTCAGGATTTTTCGGCGCGCATCCAGCGCGGCGACCGCATCGGCATCGTCGGGCCGAACGGCTGCGGAAAAACCACGCTGATCAAGCTGCTGGTGGGCGAGCTCGAGCCAAGCTCGGGGCTGATCAAGCGCGGCACGAACCTGTTGCCTGCGTATTTCGATCAACAGCGGGAGCAGTTGGACCTTGCCGCATCCATTATGGACAACGTCACCGGCGGCAGCGGCGACACCGTGATCATCGACGGCCAGGCCCGACACGTATCAGGTTACCTTCGCGACTTTCTGTTTCCACCCGAGCGGTTGAATGCGCCGGTGAGCATGCTGTCGGGCGGCGAGCGCAATCGCTTGCTGCTGGCGCGGCTATTCGCCCGTCCCAGCAATCTGCTGATCATGGATGAACCCACTAACGATCTTGACGCGGAAACGCTCGAACTGCTGGAAGAAATGGTGGCCGAATATGCCGGCACGCTGCTGCTCGTCAGTCACGACCGCGCGTTTCTGGACAATGTCGTGACCAGCACGCTGGTGTTCGAGGGAGAAGGCCAGGTGAATGAGTATGTCGGTGGCTATTCGGATTGGCTTCGTCAACGGAAAACACCCGCCCAGGTAGCGGCGGCAGCACTCGCCTCAACCACAGCATCCTCGGCAGTGAACAACGCCGCGCAGGCCATGAAGGCCCGCCGCCTGTCGTACAACGAACAGCGCGAGCTGAAGCAATTGCCCGAGAAAATCCAGCGCCTCGAGGCTGAGCAAGCGCAGCTGAATGCGCTGATCAGCGACCCGACGCTCTTCCAACGCGACAAGGATCAAAGCACGCGCGCTCTTCAGCGGCTGCAGTCTTTGGCGGCGGAACTGGAGGCCGCGTACGTACGTTGGGACGCGCTCGAGATCTTCAGTATCGCCGCGACGCGCGCCTAGCGGGGCCGCAGCCCGGCCGGCCCTAGCGGCGCGGACGTCCCCGCCCGAGCAAATCACTGGGATTGGGTAGACCTGCGCCTGCCGTATCCGGGATTACCAATGAAGATGCTTGCTCGCGCCGCATTTCTTGAAGCTCACGCATGGTTTGACGTACCGCATCCTCGGCGGCGGCGCCGAATTTTTCAATGGCCGCGCTCAACGTGGGAGCGTCGAGC
>JAQGOD010000262.1 GCA_028293775.1 Gammaproteobacteria bacterium | reverse complement strand
TCGAG
Source organism: Gammaproteobacteria bacterium (assembly GCA_028293775.1). The sequence goes on along the minus strand of JAQGOD010000262.1, from coordinate 2,837 downwards.
ACCGACCTCCACGACCTGGGCGGCCGGAACCCCGAAATACGCGGCTGGAAGGTTTGCGTTGAGGTGCATAGTTGCAAACAGGGTTTTCCTCCAGAACGCCATGCCGGCCGCCTTACCGCTCGGGATCACCATCACACGCCGGAAATAGTAGGTGATGCTTCGCGGATCGATGCCACGAAGTTCGGGCTCGAGGCAGGCGAGCTGCAGCCCCTCCATCACGTCCGGCGCTTCCATAAAACCGAAGTGAAACAGCACGCGGGTGATGCCGACACCAACCGGCACTAACCGGATGCGCTGATCAGGTTCTACGCGTGGCTCATCGGTGGTGATGGAGGCGATCAGCAACACGCGCTCGTGCAAAACGCGGTTATGTCGCAGGTGATGCGTCAGGCCGAGCGGGATGCCCGTGCTGGCGGCAGTGAAGATCGCCGCCGCCCCAGACAACCGGATCGGCGGCGTGTCCAGAACCCACGCAATAAACTCGTCCTCTCGCTGGCGCAGCTTGGAGCGCTGGTGTTCGAGCAGTCGCCAGCCGGCGCGCCAGGTGAGCATGAGAAACGCAACGGCACAGGCCAACAGCAGCGGAAACCAACCACCCTCGAACAATTTGGTCGCGTTCGCCCCAACGAAAATTAAATCAACCACAAGGAACAGTCCGTTTACGGCTATGACCACGAACAGGTTGTAACCCCATTTCAGCGCCACCAGGGCGGCGAGTACCGTCGTGATCGCCATGAGCAACGAAACAGCTATGCCGTACGCGCCGCCGAGCGCGTCGGATGAGCGGAAAATCATGACCGCGCAAAGCGTGCCAAGGGCGAGGAGCCAGTTCACGACCGGTATGTAAATCTGGCCCATCTCCTGGCTCGCGGTATGGAGCACCCGCATGCGGGGCAGAAATCCAAGTTGAATGGATTGCTGCGTGAGGGAGTAGGCACCCGATATGATGGCCTGGGACGCGATGATGGTCGCCACCGTGGCAAACGCCACCATGGGATAATGGGCCCATTCGGGGGCGAGCAGATAGAACGGATTGGCGATTGCGCTTGGGTCGGAAAGCAGCAAGGCGCCCTGTCCAAAATAATTGAGCACCAGGCAGGGCAGGACGACGGTGAACCAGCCCAGGCGGATCGGCAGGCGGCCGAAATGACCCATATCGGCATACATCGCCTCGCCGCCGGTGACGGCCAGGAAGGCGGCGCCGAGTACCGCGAAACCGATGCCGGGTCCGGCGTGGATGAGATAGCCCAGCGCACTGAAAGGGCTGAGAGCGGCCAGAATGGCGGGCGCGCGAAAGATCCCGCGGAAGCCGAGGATGCCGATGACGGCAAACCACAACAGCATGGCCGGCCCAAAAATGCCGCCGATGAAACCCGTGCCCTTGCGCTGAATCAGGAACAGCCCGATCAGGATCACGACGCTGATGGGCACGACCATCGGGGCGAGTTGCGGCGCAACGACTTTCAGTCCTTCCACCGCTCTCAGTACCCAAATCGCCGGTGTGATGACACCGTCGCCGTACAACAGCGGTGCTCCGACCAGCCCTATGACGAGAAGGGAGGCGCGCCAGCTTCCCGGGTGCGCGTGCCGGGCATCGAGAAGCGCCAAAAGTGCGACAATCCCGCCTTCGCCGCGATTGTCGGCGCGCATGATAAGACTGGCATATTTTACGGAGATAATCATGATCAGCGACCAGAGGATCAGTGACACGATGCCGATGACGGTCTCGGGTAACAGCGTCCCGCCGGCATCCGCCGCCTGCTTGAACGCATAGAGCGGGCTTGTGCCGATGTCGCCGTAGACGATCCCAAGGGCGGCAAGGGCCGCCGGGAGAGGAACGCGCCGAACACTACGTTGGGCTGAATCCGCCGCTTGAAGAGCTTCGGTCATCCGTTCCACCTCCCGCGATGGGCACTCCCGGTGCAATCGCGTCTATCGTGTGGCAGTAATCGCGTTAGATGCGCACCCGTGTGCTGCCGCGCTCCGCCAGGAGGATAACATACGGCGGGGCCGCGAGGGCGTGGGGCGCGAGGCACTCCATAGGCTGTGTCAATTCAATCCGCGACAAATTGTGGCTCCGCTGGTTTTCGTGCCAATTGCGATTGAGGGGCCGTGGCACGCCAACGCGCCGCTAAGCGTGAGGGGAATCGCCGACCGGCCGCGCACGCGTTCGAAGCCAGGCGCCCGGCGAGGTTAATTATCTGAGCGCACATAAAGATCCCGCTTAGGATAGGGAATTTGAATGCCGTATTGCTGAAACAGGTGCCAAATCTCGTAGAGGATTTGGCTCTTCACGTTGTGGACGCCGTTCCGAGCGTCTTCGATCCAGAACCGCAGTTCAAGTTCGATCGCGCTCTCCCCGAAGGCCATGACCAGTGCGGTTGGTATCGGCGTGACCAAGACGCGTGGCGGGCGGCTTGCTGCCTCAAGCATCAGGGCAAGGGCCTGATCGAGATCAGAGTCGTGCGGCACCCGTATCGGCACCTTCAGGCGAACACGGTCGCTCTTGTGCGACCAGTTAATCACCTGGTGGGTGATGATATCCTCATTCGGGATCAGGAACTCTGTCCCGTCACGCGTTTCCACAGACACGTAGCGAGCCCCTAGCGAGGAAACCCAGCCGTAGGTGCCACCAATCTCTATTACGTCGCCCGGCTTAATCGACTTGTCCAGCAACAGGACAATTCCACTGAACAGATTGGAGACGGTGCGCTGCAGGCCAAGGCCCACCCCGACGCCGAGCGCTCCGGTGAACAGCGCGAATGTGGAAAAATCGACACCGATGCTGGTCAGCGAAAGCACCACTGCCAGTGTGATCAGTGTAACTTTAATCAGCT
>JAQGOD010000220.1 GCA_028293775.1 Gammaproteobacteria bacterium | reverse complement strand
GGCTGCATGCACGGATGGTGTGTCAAGGACATGCCCATGGGGCCCGACGGCAAGCCTCTCTACAACGAGGCAGGAGCCGAGCGCGCCTGGAACGAGCTGATAGTGCTTTTCAAGCGCGCCGTCGTTTAACTTGAGCCGAGGCGGCGGACGTTCGCGCATCGTACGCGTCGGCCCTTATTCTTCTCAAAGACCACTCGCCGCTGTTACATTAGTCGGCCGAAAATGACGGAACTGCGTTCTGCAGAGTGGAATTTAAGCATGAGCACGAACAAGAAGGCTTCCTTTGACACCACAGACGGCATCGCCGTCATCAAATTCGATAATCCGCCGGTGAACAGCCTAGGCCTTGAGCTCCGGCAGGCCCTCGTCGATGGCATAGAACGGGCCAATGCTGATGCTTCAATTCAAGCGATTGTGCTGATCGGTTCCGGCGCCGGATTTTCCGGCGGAGCGGATATTCGCGAATTCGGTACACCCAAAGCGTCCACCCAGCCGCACTTGATGACGGTGATCAGCACTGTCGAGGCCAGCGCCAAGCCTGTGATCGCCGCAATCCACGGCGTATGCATGGGTGGCGGCCTGGAACTCGCATTGGGGTGTCATTACCGCGTCGCCGCTGCCGATGCCAAGGTCGCATTGCCCGAGGTGAAACTAGGACTCCTGCCGGGTGCAGGCGGCACACAGCGTTTACCTCGGCTCATCGGTGCGGAGGCCGCGCTGAACATGATCGTCTCCGGCGCGACGGTGCCTGCCGAGAAACTTCGCGGCACACCGTTGTTTGATGCTTTCGCTGAAGGGGATTTGCTGGAGAGCGCCACGGCCTTTGCGCGCCGCGTGATCGCCGAGAAACTTGGGTCCAGACGCGTGCGCGATTTGCAAGCCGACATGCCAAATCACGAAGCCTTTTTTCAATTCGCGCGCAATAGCGCCAAGGCCGTCGCCGGGCGTTATCCGGCGCCGGTTGCCTGTGTCGAAGCGGTCGCGGCCGCCTTTGACAGACCCTTCGATGCGGGCATTAAACGCGAGCGAGAGCTTTTCGCCACGTTGATGCTGTCGCCCGAGTCCGCGGCGCTGCGTCACGTGTTTCAAGCCGAACGCGCTGCCTCGCACATCCTCGACGTGCCGAACGGCACGCCGACGCGTCCCATCCGGAGGGTCGGCATCATCGGTGCGGGCACCATGGGCGGCGGGATCAGCATGAGCTTCATCAACGCCGGCATCCCCGTGGTGCTTCTGGAAATGAGCCAGGAAGCGCTCGATAAGGGAATGGCCACCGTTCGCCGCAATTATGGCGGCGCATTAAAAAAAGGTACCTTGACCGAAGCAGCCCTTGAACAGCGCATCGCCCTGATCACTCCGACGCTCGACTATGCCCAACTGAAGGACGTCGATCTGGCTATCGAAGCCGTGTTTGAGAGCATGGACGTCAAGAGGCAAGTTTTCGAGAAGCTGGACCAAGTGGTGCGGCAAGGCGCCATCCTCGCCTCCAACACCTCCGCTTTGAATCTCGATGAGATTGCGAGCTTCACCAAACGTCCGCAAGACGTCATCGGCCTGCATTTTTTCAGTCCCGCGAATGTGATGCGGCTGCTCGAAATCGTGCGCGGGGCGAAGACGGCAAAGGATGTGCTGGCAACTGCCATGCAGTTGGCCAAGAAAATTGGCAAGGTCGCGGTGATTTCCGGGGTCTGCGAGGGCTTTATCGGCAATCGCATGGTGGCCCAGTATGGGGCGGCCGCCCACGATCTGATCATGGCGGGTGCGCTGCCTGACCAAGTGGACAAGGCTCTCGAGGACTTCGGCATGGCAATGGGGCCGTTTCGCATGAGCGATTTGGCCGGGTTGGATATCGGTTTGGCCGCTCGAAGGCGCCGCGCTGCCGAGTTTCCCGATAAAGACTGGTCGAACGTTGCGGATGATTTGTGCCAGGCCGGCCGGCTGGGTCAAAAGACCGGCGCCGGTTTTTATCGTTATGAGCCCGGGTCGCGCACCGCCATCCCCGATCCCAAGGTTACCGCCATCATCGAGAAATACCGCAAGCAAAAGGGCATCACGGCGCGCAAGATCTCCAATGCTGAGATCGTCGAGCGCTGCGTTTATGCGCTGATCAACGAAGGGGCGCGCATAGTCGAGGACGGGATCGCCCAGCGCAGCTCTGACGTCGATGTCGTTTATCTCAATGGCTACGGTTTTCCCGCCTGGCGCGGAGGTCCCATGTTCTATGCCGATCAAGTGGGATTGAGCGAAGTTGCGCGGTCGTTGCGCGGCATGGCGGCGCAACCGCAGGCGGACGCGTCTTCCTGGACACCGGCGCCGCTGCTTGCGCGCCTTGCCCAGGAGGGCAAAACATTCAGCGACTATAAAGGATCAAAACAGTGACAGAAGCCGTCATCGTATCCACTGCGCGCACCGGGCTCGGCAAGAGCTGGAAAGGCGCTTTCAACATGACCTATGGTGCCACGTTAGGCGCGCACTCCGTTCAACATGCGGTGGCACGCGCGGGCATCGATCCAGCCGAAGTCGAGGACGTGATCATCGGATCGACTTTCGGGGAAGGCACCACCGGCGGCAACATCGCCCGACAAATCGCACTGCGTGCTGGTCTGCCGATCACCACGGCGGGCTTGAGCATCAATCGTTTTTGCAGCTCTGGCTTGCAGTCGATTGCCCTGGCCGCGCAGCGAGTCATGACCGAGGGCGCCGAGGTCATTGTCGCCGGCGGACTGGAGAGCATTTCTTGCGTACAGAACGAAGCCAATACGCACATGCGCCGCGACCCGTGGATCGATGAGCACAAGCCGACGTTGTTTTGGAGCATGCTGCAGACTGCGGAAACAGTAGCCAAGCGCTACAACATTTCCAAGGAGGCGCAGGACGAGTACGGTGTTCGCAGCCAGCAGCGTGCTGCGGCCGGCCAGGCAGCCGGAAAGTTCAAAGACGAGATCGCGCCCATGACCACGACCATGGGCGTGATCGATAAAAACACCGGCGCCATCTCCACTCGGGAAATCACCATTTCCAGCGATGAGGGCATTCGCCCCGACACCACGCTGGCAGGCGTCTCGAAAATTCGTTCGGCGATGCCGGGCGGCGTCATCACGGCGGGTAACGCCAGTCAATTCTCGGACGGCAGCAGCGCCTGCGTCGTCATGGATGCCAAGCTCGCGGAAAGACGCGGCCTCCAACCCTTAGGCATATTTCGCGGCTTCGCGGTAGCCGGTTGCGAACCGGACGAAATGGGCATCGGTCCGATCTATGCCGTGCCGCGGCTGCTCAAACGCGCCGGCGTCAAAGTAGGCGACATCGATCTTTGGGAACTGAACGAGGCCTTTGCCTGCCAAGTGATCTACTGCCGCGACAAGCTCGGTATTCCCGACGATCGCTTGAACGTCAATGGCGGTGCCATCGCGGTGGGTCATCCCTACGGGGTGAGCGGCGCGAGGCTGACCGGTCACGCCTTGATCGAAGGCAAGCGCCGCGGCGCCAAGCTGGTCGTGGTCACCATGTGCATTGGCGGCGGCCAGGGCGCAGCCGGC
>JAQGOD010000203.1 GCA_028293775.1 Gammaproteobacteria bacterium | reverse complement strand
GTGCATCACGCTGAAGTCGTCGCGCATCGGATCGGTGAGCCCTATGGAAGTTTGGTGCTGGCACTCGCCGTCACCCTCATTGAAGTGGCCCTGATCGTCTCATTAATGGTTGCGGGAGGAGCAGAGGCAGCTGCACTGGCCCGCGACAACTTCTTCGCTGCGGTGATGATCATCCTCAACGGGATCATCGGCCTGTGTTTGCTGCTCGGCGGCCTAAGGCACAGCGAGCAGACTTTCAGCCTCGATGGGGTCAGTGCGGCGCTGGTCGCCCTCTCCGCCATCGTCGTTCTAACGCTGGTATTCCCCAACTTTACGATCACCACCCCGGGTCCCTATTACTCTCGCAGCCAACTCGTGCTGATTGCAATCGTGTCGCTGGCCATTTACGGGGCATTCGTTTTCGCACAAACGATCGGGCATCGGGGCATCTTTCTTCAGGAGGATCTTGCGAATTCACCAGCGCAACACGCAAGCCGCCCGAGCAACGCAGTGACGGCCGCCGGTGCCATCCTATTGCTCGCCTGCCTTGTCACGGTGGTATTGCTGGCGAAGAAGCTCGCGCCCAGTCTCGAAGCCGCGGTCATGCGCGTCGGGGCGCCCAATGCCGTGGTCGGCGTGATCATTGCAGCCATTGTCTTGCTGCCCGAAGCACTCGCCGCTTTGCGTGCGGCGCGCGCCGACCGCTTGCAAACCAGCCTCAATCTCGCATTGGGGTCAGCCCTTGCCAGCATCGGGTTGACCATCCCCGCGGTCAGCGCCCTCTCGCTCTATATGGACACGCAGCTGACGCTGGGTATCGACACCAAATCCACGGTGCTCTTGATCTTGTCGCTGTTCATCACGGCCATTGCGCTGCGCACCGGACGAACCATTGTTCTGCACGGCATCGTGCTGCTGGTCATTTTTGTAGTGTATTTGTTTATGACGGTCATCCCTTAAGAATCGCCTCCCAAGCTGCGCGCGGCCGAGTGAATCGCGGCGCGAATGCGTGGGTAGGTGCCGCAGCGGCAAATATTGCCGCTCATGGCAGCATCGATTTCCGCATCCGTGGGCCGCGGCGTTTGCTTCAGCAAGGCGCAGGCCGACATCAATTGCCCGCTTTGGCAGTAGCCGCATTGCACCACATCGATATCGGTCCAGGCTCGGCGCAAAGCATCGATTTGCGCTCCTTGCACCCCTTCGATAGTCCGCACCTCCCGCGCCCCAATATCGGCAATCGGCAACAGGCACGAGCGCACCGCTTGTCCATCGACGTGCACGGTGCACGCGCCGCACAGTGCCTTGCCGCAGCCGAACTTCGTACCCACCAGCTTGAGCTCGCTGCGCAGAACCCACAGCAGCGGAGTATCGGGCTCGGCCTCCACCGATGTGATCTTGCCGTTGATGTTGAGCATCGTCATTGCACTTACGTAATCTTCAGCGGCAGGCGGCGAAGGCGCAGGCCATTGAGCGCATACACGGCGTTTGCCACTGCGGGGGCGATCGTCGGCGTGCCGGGCTCGCCGACGCCGCTGGGCGTGTCGCCGCTCGGCATGATGGTTACTTCAATGACCGGGCACTCGTTGAATCGCAACGGCCGGTAGTCATGAAAATTGCTCTGCTGTACCTGGCCCTTCTCGATGGTGATCTCGCCGTGCAGCGCCGCGGACAAGCCGAAAATGATCGCGCTCTCCATTTGTTGCCGGATGAGATTCGGGTTCACGGCGACACCGCAATCGATGACGCAGATCACACGATGCACGCGTATTTTGCGATTTTCCAGCAGCGACACTTCCGCTACCTGTGCGACAACGCTGCCGAAACTGCCGTGAATGGCAATGCCACGTGCGCGTTTTGCCCCGTCGGCAGCCGGAGCTAGGGGCTCGTGCCAGTTAGCGAGTTCGGCCGCACGATGCAATACACGCAGGTGCCTTGGATCCTCCTTCAGTAGCGCCGCACGAAACGCCACGGGATCTTGCCCGGCGGCGGCGGCGCATTCATCTACAAAGCTTTCGGCAAAGAACGCGTTCTGCGAGTGCGCGACGGAGCGCCAGATTCCCATGGGTATCGCGGACTCCACCGTGATATGCGCTACCCGAGCAGTCGGGAAAGCGTACGCAGAATTCGATGCACCGTCCGCGGATTTGTCGAGAAACGCAGGCGCGCCCAGGCTCGAGCCGGCCGAAGTCGTCTTCCATGCGATAAGCGTGCCGCTGGGGTTGAAGCCCGCGGTGCAGCGCGACAGATAAGTAGGCCGGTAATAGTCGTGGGCAATATCCTGCTCACGCGGCCATAGCAGCTGCACCGCCGCACCGTCGGTTTCGCGCGCAAGCAGCGCCGCTTGCACGACGAAATCGGTCAGGTAACGCCGGCCAAAGCCGCCCCCCAGATACGGAACCTCAATCGTTACTTTGGCCGCGGAAATCCCCAAGGCCTTGGCGACGGCTTTGGTCGCAAAACCGGCCGCCTGGGTCGGTGCCCAGACGGTGGCGGCGCCATCTTTGAACTGCACGGTGCAATTCATCGGCTCCATGGTTGCATGCGCAAGAAACGGCACCTCGTATTCCGCGTTTATAATTTTAGCGGCGGATTTAAGGGCAGAGGTTACATCCCCGCGCTCGAGATGAACTTTGCCCTCCTGCGTATCGAGCGCATGCGATAAGTCGTCATGGATTGATGTACTCGATAAGGAGGCGGCCGCGCCGTGGTCCCATTCGGCGTCAAGCCTGTGCAACGCGCGCATGGCATGGAACGGCGTGTCGGCAATAACGGCGATACCGCCCGATGTGGTCCCCGGCATGATGGAGCTACCGGCTACGGGATCCAATGCGATGACCTTGCGAACACCCGGCGCTGATTGCAGTGCTTCGCGATTGAAGCGCGCCACTTTGCCCCCGACGGTTGGACACATCGCGATGCTTGCGTACAGTAGCCCCGGCGGCTGCACATCAATGGCGTACACCGCCGAGCCGTTGAGCTTCGGGGTGTTATCGACGCGACGGATCGGCGTGCCGATCAATTTGAACTGGTCAGGCCTTTTGAGTGAGACTTTCTCCGGCAACGGCAGGCGCGCTGCCCGCGCAGCAAGCTCACCGAACGAAGCGGAGCTTCCGGCAGCATGCAGCACGTTGCCGTTCTCGGCGCGACACTCGGCGACAGGTACGCGCCAAACTTCCGCCGCGGCGCTGATAAGCATCGCACGAGCGGCTGCTCCGGCTTCGCGCATGGGTAGCCATTGATCCTTGAGGCTCGATGAGCCCCCGGTTCCTTGCAAGCCGGAAACCTGGCGCAGTACTTTGCCCAGGAGGTGACGGGAGACTTGCGGGACGATGCCATGATCGGTCGGCTCGAAAGGCAACGAATCCAAGAGCACGGCCTGATTGTTATAAATGGCGTCCAGCGACGATTGCTCGATCTTCACTCGTCCCCAATCGGCATCCATTTCATCGGCCAACAGCATGGCGAGCCCGGTGTGGACACCCTGCCCCATCTCCGCCTGGGACATCATGACGGTAATCATGCCGTCGGCACTGACTTTCACCCAACCGTTAAGCGCTACTTGGCCCGGGACGACAGCCAGGGGCCGGTCGGCATTCAAACGGCGCCGCTGAGGAGCGGCGGACCAGCCGATCGCCAATGCGCCCAAGGTTGCCGCTGCACCGAGGATGACGTGGCGGCGCTGGAGGTTGGGCATGGCCGCCACGGTAGGGGTTCATTGCCAAGCCTGTCAAACTTGCGCTAAACCGCCGCAGGCCTGAAGGCGAAGGCGACCACCACGGCCGCAATCAGCAACGCAAAAGACACCGCATAGTTCCAGGCCATTTTCTCTTTGAGATATACCACTGCAAACACGAGAAAGACGGTCAGCGTTATGGCTTCTTGAATGATTTTCAGCTGGAAACCCGTGTACGTACCGAAGCCGAGGCGATTGGCGGGAACAGCCAGACAATACTCGATCAGGGCGATGCCCCACGATACGAGAATCGCTTTCCACATCGGCCAACCGTGGCCGTACTTAAGATGACCGTACCAGGCAAATGTCATGAAGACGTTGGAAGCGAACAACAATAGTATTGTCATGTATGACTCTTGAAGGGCAGCGGAAGTCGTCAATTCTCAGCTGCGAGCGCGATGTGTACAATCAGCGAATGTCAAAGATGCTTTTGGGTGTGTTTCTGCTGGGTTTCGCTGCAGCCGGTTTCGCGGCGCAGCCGGCCCTCGACAATGATCGTGTGACGGTCTGGGATACCACCGGTGTGATGCCGCCGGCCCAGAACGACTTCCTCGCGGTGCCGCTATCGCGAAAGGGAAGCGTCCATTTTGGCCGTAAGGGCGACACGCCTGGCAAGGCAGGCGCGCGCACCGTCATCATTGAATTGAAAGAAGTTGCAACGCCACCCCTCCCCAACGCCAGCGGCTATCCGCTGGCGTTTCCTCGACCGCGAGCCAAAAAATTATTGGAGAATGACAAGGTCATCGTCTGGGACTATGTGTGGCGTCCGCATGAGCCGACCC